>DMCJ01000174.1:6145-7496 GCA_003446735.1 Lachnospiraceae bacterium
AGCGGGTGCTTCGGGTGCAGGTGCTACCGGAGGCGTATATGTTGCCATGCCTGCAGGTGCTTCGGGTGCGGGTGCTGCAGTAGCAAAAGGATCGGCATAACCCTGAGGCTGTGCATAAGGATCCGCATAACCCTGGGGCTGTGCGTAAGGCTGAGCCTGAGGCTGTGCATATCCCTGAGGCTGTGCGTAAGGCTGTGCGTAAGGCTGTGCATAAGGATCAGCATATCCCTGGGGCTGAGCGTAACCCTGACCATATCCGCCGCCGTAAGGTGAACTTCCTCTTCCCGTAAGTGTGTAATAGAGCTCTAAGTATGTAAAGCTCATATAAGGAAAAACGAAGAAGAATAAAAGCAGATAACATGTAAAAGGTGAAAGCAGGAACCATCCGATGAAACTTAAACCGAGTACGAATGTACCGGCTTTCTGACCGTTCATCGTTGCGCTTGACTGAGAAAAGCACCAATCCTTGTCGGTATCTGCATTCTCTGCAAGATAATAAGGAACGAGGAAATACTCAAGTGTCTTTATGATACCGGGGATAACAAAGAGTAAGCTCCAAAGGAAAATGTATAAATACCAGAAGAACATTACCTTAACGATGTTTAAATAGTTACTCTTGAAAGCATAAAAGATATCTCCGATATCAGCCTGTCCGTTCTTTGCGTTCATCATGAATCTGATGAACCCTACCGAAAGCGGAAGAAGAACGAAGATATATCCGGCACAGTAAAGAACGAAATAAAGCAATAAACCGATGATCTGCATTGCGGTACTGCCAAATAAATTGAATACGTTCATGACACCGGATGCGATTCCCATCGCAAATGAACCGATGATAGTTGTTAAGAAGAACGCACCTACCGCAGGCCAATAGTTAGCCTTAAATACGGCAAGGCCGTTTTGTTTAAGTTGAGCCCTTGTCCACATAAAAAATTCCCTCCTGTCACAATAAGAATGTGTGCGTAAATATAGGAACACGCACTTATGGATAAATTATATCATAAAAATATCAATTATTCTACAAATTTATTCTGCCCGAAATGATTTTAACATCATATGGAAAGGACTTATAGCAAATCCCGTGCACATAAAATGCGGATCCGGAGGATCCGCAGATATGATACATTATTTCTTCCCCAATCTTTAAGCCATAACGGTACGACGGGGATATCTTTATCTTTAATTTTACTCCCTTTTTACAAAAGTGTTTCTATATGTACAAACTTGAATTTGCCGAGGTCTTTTCCACAAACCTGAAGTTGCCAAGACTCTTTCTTCCCCAATATTCTCAAAGCCGCCAAGCTCTTCAAATGCAACAATTTTCCCCGGTTGCTTTATCTGTGTTGCATTT
>DMCJ01000087.1 GCA_003446735.1 Lachnospiraceae bacterium
CTCGGGTGAGTTGCAGAATCCGTCAAGAACTCCGTCACGGGATAATCCCTGGCTCTTCATCCTGTTAAGCCAGTCTGCCTTTCCTGCAGCATCCGAAGCTCTGTCAAAGAAGGTTGCATAGCATGTTTCCACGAAATCTTCGTCTGACATGTTCTTGCCAAGGAACTCCGGTGAATGGAAGAATCCTTCGGTTGAAACCTGATCCACTGTACGCTGTCCGGTAAGAACCTGCTCGCACCAGTATTTGACTCCGGCTATCTCGGCTGTTCTTCCCAGACACTTGGTATACTGTCTGTATATAAACTGTGTTAAGTTGGGGTTTTTGTCATTCCACTCGGAAGGTGTATAAGTTCCGGGTGTAACGCCATAGCCTGCACAAAGTGTAGCAAACTCCTTGGAGTTGGCAAAGCCGAGATAAACACCGTTTCTGCCTACACACTGGCCCATCTTGTTAACCCAGTCATTTAATCCGGCTTCATCAGGCTCACGACCCATCATTGCCCTGTAGCAGCATGTAACAAATTCCTTGTCTGAAAGATTTTTATTTTTCATCTCATCAGCATCCACTAAGAACGCTGCACCCACCTCGGCGCTCGTCCTTTTACCCGTGAGCATCTGGTCTACCCAGTAATCAACCTCAGACTGAGCGGGAGTTCTTCCAAGACAGATCTCGTATAATCTCGTAACAAATTTACCTACCTCAGTCCTGTTAGCAACAGTTGAAGGCATCGTAGGAATGAGCTCATGCCAAGCGCTGTAGCTGTTGGTAGATGTCTTGTTCGGAGATGTAGCATTGATCGTAGGAAGTACCATCTGTGCTACCTGCTCCTGATCAGCGGGATTGGTGCTGTCTACTATGTTCCAAACTTCCTTTGCCTTATTTGTAAGAGAATACTGGTCATGTCCCTGATAGATGACTGCATCTGTCATAGGATCGGTTGATGTAGCATAATATGTCATTGCAAGTGCTGCTGCCTGAACATCTTCACCCTGATTGGAGTTGATACCAAACTCGGTAACAATGATCCTGTGACTAGGTCCAAAAGTATTTGTTACAAAAGTTGAAAGCTGATTGTAGTTGGAACCATCGACAAAGTCGGCGTTCTGACTGTTTACATCATTGGTAAGACCATATCCTGCTAGAATAGCCTGATCGTTCCAGATCACGGGATTCTCAAGGAGTGCGGGGTAAGGATGGTATGCTATAGACCAGTCTCTGCCGCCGCAGCTAGCATTGAATTTTGTTAAGAAATCCTTGCCTGCTACGCCTCTTCCCTGGTCATTGTTTGAAAAGCTGTGATCTAAGCATACACAGACTCTCGAGTAATTATTTACCTCACGTACCTGATCGTATACAAGGTTATAGAAGGCTGAATACCTGTTTACAATTTCATCGGGATTAGTTGTTCCGGACCAGTTCCACTGAACAGGCATGTTAACCTCATTACCGACTACCCAGGCATCAACGTGAGCTTCGTTTGAGCCAAACTTCTTGGACATATAATCCATATATGCTTCTAATTTATTTCTCTTAGCCGCAGTCTGAGCATCGGGCTGGAAATATTTAGCTGTCTGTCCGGTGCCTGTATCAGTACTTACTCCGTCATAAGCCAGACCGGCCTGATCAGGCTTGAGCATAAGCTGTACGGTACAGGTTTCACCCGCTGCATTTGCCTGTCTTACTGCCTGATAAAGGGTTTCACAATCAGGGAAGGAATAAACTCCTCCATTATAATGATACTCTACCGTTCCCCTTGACATGGGATCATCTTCAAACATGAACAGATTCCAGAAATGGTGGGTTTGCACTCCTTCCTCTGTATTCGTCTTCTTGGTCGATGCCTTTGCGAAAGCATCAAAATTCAGAGGATTTGAAACCATGAAATCCGATGCATTCAATACTGCAGTACCCTCTTCCTCAAGCTCGCCTTCTTCAAGCTTCTTGTCTGCGAGGGCATCTGCCTCTGCCGATACTTCTTTCTCTTCAGTTTTCTCTTCGTCTGCGTTTACTGACGCTTCGTCAGCTGCCGGTGCAGACGCATCTGTGGTGGCGCTTACCTCTGCTGCAGTCTCTTCCCCTTGTGTCTCTTCCGGCGCCTGAGCAAATACCGTTGCCGGGAATAAGGACACTACCAAAGCTGTAGCAAGGACAAATGCCGTGATCTTCTTTTTCAGCATGTTTCCTCTCCTTTTCCTTTTACATTATTCTATTCCAAAGGATCTTTTGAGTATTTTAAACTCCTCGGATCCTGAGAAACCTGCAAGTACCTCGTCCCTTGTGCCGCCGGCCTTTAATTTCGCGAGCCAGTAGTTGTAGCCCGCCTCATCCGGTTCTCTGTCAAAGAACGTGTGGTAGAGGACTTTTACATAATCCTCATTTGAAAGGTTCTTATTTAAGAATTCCTTTGAATGGAAGAATCCGTCGGTCGAAACCTGATCGATGGTCTTATATTTTCCTGTTATCTGAGCGCACCAGTAATAAAGGCCTTCTTCGTCGTAATTTCTCTCAAGAGCCTTGGTATAAAGCCTTGAAACGAATGCTTTAAGACCTTCACTTGCCGTAGGAGAAGGCGTTACGCTGTTGCTGCTGTTGTTGCTTCCGTTGTTGTTACTGCCGCTTCCGGTTCCGTTTACATCTATGGTTCCTTTTTTGATCCCGTACTCCTTGCAGATATTTGCAAATTCCTGTGAATCGGCAAACCCTTTGAATACGCTTTCTCTGCTTGTGCCGCCATTTAGCTTGCCTACCCAGTCGCTCTTTCCGGCAGAGTCTGAGGATCTGTCCATCATGACGCGGTAAAGCGTCTCTACATAATCATCATTTGATGCTTTTGAATTCTTATATTCGTCGCTGAAGAAGAATCCGAATGCCACATTTGCTCCGTCACTCTCCTTCTTCATAAGCTTTTCTTTCCAGTAATCAAGACCGTTTGCATCGGGCTCTCTGTTAAGACAGTATCTGTAAAGCCTTCTGACAAAAGCCTCAACCTTTACCGGATCCGCGGGAGTGCTGCCTTCCTTGGTAACTCCGAAATAATTGGCGATACCGGTAGCATCAGCGATACCTATCTGCCTTAAGGCTTCCTCATTGGTGATTATCGCCGCGTCTGCCGCATTTGAGATATAGGCATGTTCGACAATAATGCCGGGAATGCCTCGAAGCTTGCTGTTTCTTATTACCGAATAATAATCGGCTCTCGATCCGTCGGGATATTTATCCGTATTTGCAACTCTTATAAAAGTACCTCTCGTGGGAAGTCCCACAAGGCCTAACTGGCTAAGAATGTGTGACGCAAGGCCCTGTCCGGATGCGCCGACACCGGGCTGGTAATTACTGTTCGGGTAATAAACCTCAGCGCCTCTCATTCCCGATGAACCCGAATTTAAATGAAGACTTACAAATACATCGGCTCCGGCATCTGCTGCCATCTGTGTCCTTGTCTCAAGGCAGATCGCATTGGGCTGGCCGCCTACGGGGCATGCTCCCGAATTTCTCGTAGAACACACTATGATGTCGGGATAATTGCTTAATTCCTCAGCTACATACCGGGCTATCTTTAAAGTATAGATCTCTTCTCTTATACCGTTCTTGCTCGCACCGGTATGAGATGCGTCATGTCCGGGATCGAGCATGACTACGAATTTTCCATCGGAAGTCTGTTCCGTTGTAAGGAGATCGCTTCCCGCATTTGAAAGCGCGTTCTTAACGCCTCCGGCTATGGATGAAATATCCACTCCATTTGAGATATCAGCCGTTATTATTTCTTTTTCGTATTCTCCCGCCTCAGCTTCCGTATCAAGCGCCTCTTCGGTTGCAGTGAAGCTTATGTCCATCCCGAGATCGGAAAGATAAGTCTCCGAAACATTTCCGTCCGCATCTGTAAGCACGAGACGACCAAAGCCATACTCACCTGCCGCACCGATCGGGATCTTAAATACTATGCCTTCTTCGTTTATAAGCTCTGCATCATATTCCGAAGAAGCTCCGGTTGGTTTACTAACAAGTGTTATCTTTGCTCCGGTTAAGCGGGGTGCATCCATTCCTATGACAAGTCCCTGGCTTTCCCCGATATTAAGCTCGGGATAAGCCAGAGCCGCATAGTCGATGGCCGGAAGCTCCGCAGCTTCCGGAGCCGTCGCATCTTCATATACTTCGTTTTCGGTTACATCGGCGCCGCCTATATCAGCCGTATCTGCTTCGGCGTAAACCGTTGCCGGCATAAAGGTAAGCGCCATGCTTATGGACAATAAAACCGCCGTAAGCTTAAATTTTTTCATAAATCTTCTCCTCTTTTTCCCCAAAGTTCCCCTTATGATCACCTTAAATATGATCACTTAATGCCGTAGGACTGCTTTAAGGCATTAAACTCTCTGGATTTTGCAAATCCGTTAAGCACCTCAAGTCTTGAAGTACCCTTTCTTAATCTTGTGGTCCAGTCGGTATAACCGGCCTGGTCAGGCTCCCTGTCAAAGAATGTGTGGTAAAGTACGGTAACATATTCTCCGTCGGTAAGTCCTTTATTCTTAAACTCAGGTGAGGTAAAGAATCCAATCGTTGAGACATCATCTATTGACATCCTTCCGTCAAGAACTTCATTGCACCAGTAATCAAGTCCGGCCGTATCATAAGGTCTTCCGAGCGCCTTTGTATAAAGTCTTGCGATAAAGGTCGTAAGGCCGGGATTTCTGTTCCTTCCGGTTACGTTCAGCTCGCCCTTCTTGATGCCGTATGTCCTGCAGATCTGTGTATACTCTGCGGAATTTGCAAATCCGCTGTATACGCCTATCCTTCCGACACCGTTCTCTAATTTATATACCCAGTCGGCTTTTCCTGCCGCATCGGAGGGTCTGTTCATAAGAACGTGGTATAAGGATTCTACGAAATCTTCGTTTGATAAGTTCCTGTTCTCAAACTCCTGGCTGAAGAAGAAACCGTATGCAGCGGTGATACCGTCAACGTTCCTGTTCATCAGCTGATTGGTCCAGTATTCAAGACCTGCCGCATCGGGCTGTCTCTCAAGGCAGTACCAGTAGAGACGGCTTACGAATGCAGAGATATTTGCACGGTCAGGAGCTGTGTCGGGCTCCTCAGTCTTTTTCGGAAGGCCGAAGAAATCAACGACTGCCTGCGCATCAGCTTCGCCGATGGCTTTTATCGCCTGCTCTCTGAAGAGGATATCGGATTCTGCCTGATTTGACATATATCCGTGCTCAATAACCACTGCAGGGATACCGTTTACCTTGCACTGTCTTATAAGAAGATTGGCATCGGCATAGGATTTGTCGGGATATTTAACATTCCTGGTGGTATTTGATGTAAGGCTCCTTATCGAAAGCCCTACCTTTTTAAGCTGATTTGCAACATGGTTGGCGTAGTTCTCACCCCTTGCTCCGAAAGCAGCATTGTAATTATCATTGGGGAAGTAGATATCCACTCCTCTTGTTTTCGTATTTTTTACAACATTTGTGTGAAGGCTGATAACAAGGTCTGCCTTAACGTTTATCGCTTTCCTTACTCTGGCATTGATACAATCAGTCTCACTTCCGCCGCCGGAGGGGCAGGATGTGTTGTTCCTGGAGGATGTAACGATGACCTTGTCATAGGAACTTAAATATTCTGCCATGTACTGGCCGATCTTTAAGTTGTACTTGGATGCTCTGTATCCGGGCTGGTTCTTTGTGGTAGGGCCTTCATGATAATCATCCTTGCCGGGATCAAGCATGATGACGACCTTTCCGTCGTTCGTACGCTCTTCGGAAAGACTGTCGGATAAACCGGCGCTTAAGGCCGCTCCTACGGATGCGCTTATCGCTGCCGTATCGGGAGTCTCGGAAACCTCAACATCGGCTATCTGAGATCCGAATTCTTCCGCTTCCTCTCCGATCGTCTCTTCGTATATGTTATAGCAGACATCCTCATATCCTAAGTCTGCAAAGCTCATCTCGACATATTCGCCGTTTTCAAGCTGGAATGATAATGATTTAAGGGCTTTGATACCTGCTTTTGCATTCGGGATCTCGAATACTACGGATTCATTATCCATAACGGACGCCGGATAAGCTTCCTCTTCTCCGGTGCCTTCATATACCGTCTTAAGGATCGCATCGCTGTAGGCCGTGGCATCCACTCCTATTACAACGCCCTGAGTCTCGCCGACCCATACTTCCGGGAATGCAAGTGCCGCATATTCGATGGCGGGGAAGGATTCGTTTAATACCTCCTCACTCGCTTCTACCGGCGCTTCGTCGGTAACAACAAAACCTTCATCAAAATTTTCCTCGGGCATTTCTTCAGCAAATACTGCTGTTGCCGGGGTAAGTGCCATGATCGCAGCCATGGAGAATGCTGCCAAAATTTTACTGATCTTCCTCATTTTTTCTCCTTTTCTGACCGGACCCGTAAATACAGGCCTGTAAACATGTTTACAGTTTCATCATAACATCTGTGTGTCTTTGTATATCAACGTCCTTCCATCCTGGCGTTTTCGATATTGTCCTTAAACCACTCATAGGCAAGACGTACGCCTTCTTCAAGCTCGATCTTATGCATCCAGCCCATCTCATGAAGCTTTGTTACGTCCGTAAGCTTTCTGGGTGTACCGTCGGGCATTTCGGTATTCCATCTGATGTTTCCTTCATATCCGACGGTATTTTTAATAAGTAACGCCAGTTCTTTAATTGTTATCTCTTTGCCGGTTCCTATATTGACATGCTGCAGGCCGCTGTAATTCTCAAGGAGATACACGCAGGCATCCGCCATATCGTCAACATAGAGGAATTCCCTTAAGGGGCTTCCCGTTCCCCAGAGCTCTACCTCGGGGGCATTATTCTTTTTGGCTTCATGGAACTTCCTTATCATCGCGGGAAGTACATGTGAGCCTTTAAGATCGTAATTGTCGTAAGGACCGTAGAGGTTCGTAGGCATGCAGCTGATGAAATCATCGCCGTATTCCATCTTGAAGAACTTGCACATTTCAAGGCCTGCGATCTTAGCGATCGCATAAGCCTCATTGGTTATCTCGAGCGGCCCTGTAAGAAGCGCATCCTCGGGGATCGGCTGGGGAGCCATCCTCGGGTATATGCAGGTGCTTCCAAGGAATAGGAGCTTCTTTACCTTGTAATCGTGGCAGCACTTTATCACATTGCACTGAACCTGCATGTTGTCCCAGGCAAACTCGGCCGGATAGGTGTTGTTGGCATTTATACCGCCTACCTTTGCCGCAGCAAGGACTACAACGTCGGGGCGCTCTTTTTCGAAGAAGCTTTTTACCGCCGCCTGATCCGTAAGCTCGAGCTCTGCATGGGTCCGGCCTATGATATTATCATAACCCTTGTTTTTTAAATTCCTGACTATGGCACTGCCAACCAGGCCACGGTGGCCGGCCACATAGATCTTATCTGTTTTCTGTATGCGATATTCGCTCATTTTATGCGTTCTCTTTCTTCCACTCTTCGCAGGATTTTCCGACTATCGTCTTCATATCCTCATCTATCATCATCTTTACGAGGCCGTTAAAGTCAACTTTTCTCTTCCAGTTAAGTTCCTTCTCTGCCTTGGCGGGATTGCCCCATAAGAACTCAACTTCTGCCGGACGATAGAACTCGGGATTGACTTCCACATAGAGCTGACCGGTCTTTGCATCATAACCCTTTTCGTCAACGCCTTCGCCTTCCCAGCGGATCTGTATGCCGAGCTCGTTAAATGCCGCCTCAACGAATTCCCTTACTGTGTGGGTATCGTTTGTGGCAAGAACGTAATCGCCGGGCTTGTCATGCTGGAGCATCATCCACATTCCTTCAACATAGTCTCCCGCAAAACCCCAGTCTCTCTTGGCGTTCATATTGCCGAGCTGAAGAGTCTTCTGCTTTCCTGCGAGTATATTTGCAATAGCAAGCGTTATCTTTCTTGTCACGAAGTTTTCTCCTCTCCTGGGAGACTCGTGATTAAAGAGGATACCGTTGCAGGCGAACATGTTGTAGCTCTCTCTGTAGTTAACGGTGATCCAGTAGGAATAGAGCTTTGCAACTCCGTAAGGGCTCTTGGGATAGAAGGGAGTCTTCTCGCTCTGGGGAGCCGTCTCGGGGATACCTCCGAAGAGCTCGGATGTGGAAGCCTGATAATAACGGGCATTTCCACCGTTTATCCTTATAGCCTCAAGCAGCTTTAATGTCGAAACTCCGGTCGCATCGGCTGTATATTCCGGAACTTCGAAGGATACGCCTACATGAGACTGAGCCGCAAGGTTATAAACCTCGGTGGGTCTTATCTCGGCGATGAGTCTCTGAAGTCCGCTCGAATCGGTGGTGTCACCGTAGTGCATAAAGAGCTTTGTTCCGAAATAATTCGAATTTAAAAGGTGGTCGATCCTTGCGGTATTGGAGATGCTGTGTCTCCTAACGATACCGTGTACCTCGTAGCCCTTCTTTAAAAGGAACTCTGCAAGATACGATCCGTCCTGTCCCGTGATTCCCGTGATAAGTGCGATGTCTGCCATTTTTTCTTTTCTCTCCTTAAATGATAATGATTTACTGAATATATTTTTAATAATTTATTTTATACCATTAAGTTGCAGGATATGACCGCGATCACTATGCCCATGACGCCTCCGACTAAGATCTGGAGCGGGGTGTGACCCACGAATTCCTTTAAATGCTCTATGCCGTGACCGGGCTTCCATTTTCCCATGCTCTTAAACAGCTCTACCATGTCGTTAAGCATCATGGCCTGCTTGCCGGTCTCAAGCCTGACTCCCATAGCATCTATCATTACGATCACTGCAAAGAATGCAGCCATGGGAAATTCAAATCCCGAAACTCCGTATTTCATACCTGTGGCCGTTGCCAGCGCACATACCGTAGCCGCATGCGAGCTTGGCATTCCGCCGTTTCCCACAAGTCTCTCGGGAACGAAACTGCCCGTGACTATAAGGTGAATGATCGTCTTGGTGATCTGGGCCGATGCCCATCCCAAAGCTGCGCATACAACGAGCGGATTTCTGAAAATGTCCAAAAATGTTTCCATGTCTATTCCTTATCCCCGGCCTGCCTTACCTCGTCTATGATAAAAGGCGGGCGGTTCCTTGAAGCATCAAGCGCTCTCCAGACATATTCCCCGAGTATCCCCATCATCAGCATGAGTACGCCGAACGAAAACACCACGATGCAGGTAAGCGATGCCCATCCTAAGATCGGTGTCCCCACCGTCAGTTTTTCCACGATGACATCGATCGCTATTATTATCGACAGAACAAAGAAGATAAATCCCACCGTGCTCATGAACCTGACCGGGAAGTATGAAAAGCTCAGCATCGAATCCATTGCAAGCTTTATCTTTTTCCCTAAGGTCCAGCGGGACTTTCCTATCTCCCTGTCTCTTCTGTGGAAATATACGTGGTCCGTCTTAAATCCTGCCCAGAGCACCTGCAATGTCAGAGAAGAATTCTTCTCATCAAGGAGCTCCAAGACCTTTATGACCTGCCTGTCGATAAGGTAGCAGTCGCACCCGCCCACAGGCATGTTCTTGTTAACGAGCTTATGAATGATCACATAATAGATATGTGCAAACAGCTTCTTTATCGGGTTCTCGTCGCGCTCGGAACGGACCGCGAGCACCACTTTATTGCCCTTCTTCCAGCTTTCGTACATCTTAAGGATGATCTCGGAATCCTCCTGGAGGTCGGCCTGCTTTGTGACCGCGCAGTCGCCCGTGCATACGGATAATCCCGCAAGGAGCGCCGCATGCTCTCCGAAATTTCTTGAAAGGCGGACGCATTTAACGTTGTCGTCCTTTTCCCTTATTCCATTCATGATATCCCAGGATTCATCTCCGGAGCCGTCGTCCACGAAGACTATCTCGTAGTCGCCGAGCTTCCCTAAGATCTTTTCCTTCATATCATCATATAAAAGCTGAAGTGTGTCGGCATTGTAATAGACCGGCACAACTATGGAAATCTTACTCATTATTCTCCCCGGACCTCTTTTATGAAAGTGTCGTAGTCCCTGATGTATTCATCTCCGATATAATGCTCGCTGGCCAGGCATAAAAGTACGGAATCCGGAGAAAAATCGTACATGTCCTTCCAGACCATCGTCTCTATCAAAAGTCCCATACGGGGCTTGTTTAATTCTATGACCTTACTCTCAAATCCGTCATCAACCCTGACCTTACTCGTCCCGGCCACGTTGATAAGAACAAAACGCGTGATGCGGTTTGCATGCTGGCCCCTTACTTTCTCCGAGTCCGTCCCGTAAAGGTAGAAGACTCTTTTTATGTCAAAGGGCACGTCCATCCCGCCGCCTTCGGCAACCACGAGATTCCCGCGCTCATCTCCGTATTCGTTGAAATTTAAGATCTTATATTTATCTGAAAGTGCCATTTTGTCCTTCTTATTCTCTGTGCCTGCCGCTAGGCTCCATATTCATTTACCGCGTCTATGACCCTCATTATCTCATCATCCGTCATCCCGTTGTACATCGGGAGCGACAACACCTCATCGGCTAAAAGCTCCGTCATCGGAAGATCGCCCTTTTTAAATCCGAGATAAGCATAGGCCTCGGAAAGATGGGGCGGGATCGGATAATGGATTATCGTATCGATGCCGCGGTCCTTTAAATATTCTATAAAAGGCGCTCTGTCCTTAACGCGTATGACGAACTGGTGATAAATGTGGGTAGTATCGGGAACGATCTGCGGCAGCCTGATAAGAGGGTTCTTCATTCCTTCCCTGTATTTTTCCGCTATCTCTGTCTTTTCTTTTGCAAGCTCGTCCATATGAGAAAGACGCACGCGCAGCAGTCCTGCCTGGATCTCATCAAGGCGGGAATTGACACCTACGACTTTATTGTAATAACGCTTCTCGCTTCCGTAATTGCGGAGCATCCTTATCTCTTTGTCTATGGAAGGATCGTCCGTTACTATCGCACCGCCGTCTCCGAAAGCGCCCAGATTCTTGGAGGGATAGAACGAAAAGCATCCGATATCTCCGAATGTACCCGTTGTCTGTCCTTTATATTTTGCTCCGTGCGACTGGGCACAGTCTTCCACGAGCTTTAAATCGTACTTTTTGCAAAGCGAAAGGACCGGTCCCATATCCGTGGCCTGGCCGTAAAGATGTACTATAAGTATGGCTTTTGTCTTATCCGTGATCTTATCTTCGATCGCATTAACGTTGATCTGATAATTATCATCAGGCTCTACAAAAACCGGAGTCGCGCCGTTTACGGATATTCCCATGACGCTGGCTATATATGTATTGGCCTGGACAATGACCTCGTCGCCTTCCCCTATCTTAAGAGCTCTGAAGGCTAAGATCAGCGCGTCAAGGCCGCTGGCTAATCCCACGCAGTATTTTGCGCCTATATAAGATGCAAATTCCTCCTCAAAGGAACTTACTTCCTTTCCGAGCACATACCAGCCGGAGCGAAGGACCTCTAAAGCCTTGTCCTCAAACTCCTTCTGATACCTGAAAAATCCGCGATCCAGGCGGTTTGTCATTATTCTTTCACTAAAATTTTCCATACATAGCCATTATACCGAAATATAGCCCCATAGTCAAATGTTATGTAAAACGATATGGCAAACTTTTCGCTGTTATGATATACTTTTTTACGTGAATCCGAACGCAGAAAAAAACGCCGGAAAAAGCCGGCAGATAATGCTCAATATGGCGGCAAGCATGCTTTCCACCCTGGTAAGCCTTGCCATCAGTTTCGTTCTATCCCCGATCCTAATAGAAAAGCTGGATTTCGAGGCTCAGGGCTTTATGACACTCGCCACGGACTTCGTCAGCTATGCCAATATCGCGGCGATGGCCTTAAACTCCATGGCCGGGCGCTTTATCACGGTAAGTCTGACAAAGGGCGATCTTAAAAAAGCCAATGAATATTTCAACTCCACGATGTACGCAAATATGGGGATCGTCGGCTTTTTATTCATTCCCTCGGTTCTGATCGTCCTCTTCCTCGATAAGCTCATAAACATCTCGCCGGCTCTCATGGCCGATGTTAAGATATTATTTGCACTTACTTTCATAAACTTCTTTATAACCATTGTAAGCACTACATTTTCAACCGCAACCTTTGCGGCCAACCGTTTAGACCTCCAGGCGCTCCGTTCGATCGAATCGCAGTTCATAAGAATGGGCATTTTGATGCTGACCTTCTTTTTACTTCCCATTCACATTTCGTACGTGGCACTTGCGTCACTCCTTCAGACATCTTACCTTTGCATAACATATATTCACTACACGAAAAAGCTTCTTCCCGACATCCATGTCAGCAAAAAGTATTTTTCATTAAGCTCCGTGCTTGAGATCCTCTCTTCGGGCATCTGGAATACCGTGATGCGCGCAGGCCAGACACTCACGAACGGACTTGACATCCTTATCACAAACCTGCTTATCGGCGAAAAGGAAATGGGCTATGTCTCAACCTCCAAGATGATCGTGATCTCGATCGACACTTTATATGAGACGATCGCCGCCGTCTTTACGCCTTCTCTTACGATAAGCTTTGCAAAAGATGATAAGGAGGAAATGCTCTCCGATCTTAAGAGCGCAATGAAATTAACGGGCTTTTTCGCCAACATCCCGCTCTGCTTCGTTATCGCTTTCGGACTTACCTTTTATACAGTATGGCTTCCAAAGACGACCACAAATGACGAGCTTGTCATTATTTATATCCTGACGCTTCTTACCATGGCCGGGACCATCGTCGGAGGTGCGATAAGCCCGCTTTTTAATGTATATACGGTAGTAAACAAGCTTAAATGGAATTCGATCATAACCCTTTTGATGGGTGTCATGAACACGATCATCGTATTTATCCTGCTTGAAACGACGCCTTTGTCGGTTTTCGCCGTTGCCGGCGTTTCATCCGCACTCGGCATAATAAAGAACCTCACCTTTACCCCGATGTATGCGGCGCATTGCTTAAATGTCAAAAAATCCACCTTCTATCCCGTGATAATACGATATATCATTGTAAGCGGCGTCATGGCCGCCCTGTTCATCGGATTTGAGAAACTGATCCCCGTCTATTACAATTGGGGATATATAATATTAAGCGTATTTGCCTGCGGCATCGCCGGCTGTATCATAAATCTCCTTTTCCTCTTCGAAAAAAAGGAACGCGCGATGTTTTGGGATATTCTTGAAAGATTGATTAAGAAACGTTGACGGCATAGAGAAAGGTCAGTGGACAGGTCAGTGGACAGAAAAAAGGATGGAACAGATTTAGTAGCAAAAAAACGCCGCGTAGTCGCCGTCGCAACTACGCCTTATCAGCTTCTTGTTTTTTTATTTTTAAAGGACGCCTTCCTTTCTGACGCATCTGTCGATATCATCCTCACCGACAAGACGCCTCTTTTGGAAGATCTGTTTAAATCCCGGAAACTGGAGGCATATTTTGACAATGTGCTCTTTGCGGACGGACGCAAGATCAGAAATCCTTACAAGAGCGCGCTTCAGGTGCTCTTTGAGAGCCTTATTTATAATCCCACGACAAAAAAGATAATGACAGGCAGCCTCGGCGTTTACGACGAATGTTTTTATGCTGCGCCCGGCATGCCCGATGAGATCATAAAAGAGCTTTCAAAAACGCTCATAAAAGAAAACCGCAATATCATCTTCCACCGCTTCGAGGACGGTTTTTCAAGCTATACGGTAAAAGCCGAGCACATAATAAGCACCGGGAGCGGAAGAGATGTTTATAAGAGGTTCTTAAAGTACGATATCACCGAAAAGGAAAAAGATGCTTATCTCTTCTGCCCCGCTCTTGCAGAGAGCGACATAGGGCTTGATCTTGTCACTATCCCGAAGGACGATGAGAGGATTAGGCGTATTTCCGAAATATGCCGGAACATATTTGACATAGAAAGCAAGGTTCCTGACGAAGGTGTCATTTTCCTTGGCGCCGGAACCCTTCACGAAACAAGTGACCCCGAAAGATATAAGGAAATAGTAAGGCAGCTAGCTCTGGCCGCGGGAGAAGGCAATTTCGTCATGAAGCCCCATCCAAGGGCCATTTATGACGACATTGATGGAATTCCCCTCTACGGGAGCGATGCGCCCTTCGAGCTTTCGATGATGGGCGGCGGATTTGAAGAAAAGACGCTCGTGTCATTTTATTCAACGGCATGCATTACCGTAAAACTTTTATTTAACTCCAAATGCCGCGTGATCTTCCTCTATCCCATGTCGGATGAATGCTTTAACGAGACTTTGAGATTCGACCACTTCTTTAACGAAGCGGCTCGTATATTTGATAATATCCACATAGCACACAACCTTGATGAAGCAAAGAAGCTGCTCTCTGAGGCTGGCTGAAAGCTGCCCGCTGAGATTGGCTGAAAGCTGCTCGTTGAGATTGGCTGAAAGCTGCCCGCTGTTCCTCGCTGAAAGCTGCTCTCCGGCGGCGATAAAGACTGCTTCCCGAGAGGTACTGACACGCTTGACAGTGAGATGAAAAAGTAAGTATAATGTGGAAAAGGGGGCGCATAAAGATGCAGAAAAGACTTGTTTCGGATCTCAAGAACGGAATGATCACCGCAGAGGATGTCCTTTCTCTTGACGGACAGCTCGTGGTGCCTAAAGGCGTTGCGCTTACGGATAACCTTATCGCAAGGCTTTTTTCTTTTGATGTCTTTTCCATACTGATCGAGGATGAGCAGCTCACCTCAACGATAGACGATCTTTTGGAATCGCCCTCTCCCAGCGCCTCTTATGTGGAGCGCATGAAGGCCTCTCCCGAATTCCGGGAATTCAAAGAGGAGTTCAAGGCCGGGATCGAAAAGATGCATTTTTCCTTAAATGCGCTCGTTGAGAAGAATACGGACTTCGATCCCAACGATCTTCTCACCGACACGATGGCAATGGTCAATAACCGCACCACTCCTTCGAGCGTCATGGATATGATCCTTCATATGCATGAATTCGACGATGACACCTATGCCCATTCCTTAAATGTAGGCATGCTCTGTAATATATTTGCACGCTGGATGAGATTTTCCGAAGAGGAAAGAGAACTCGCCACGGCCTGCGGCCTTTTCCACGATGTCGGAAAGCTTGCGATGCCGGCTGATATAATCAAAAAGCCCGGAAAGCTCACACCCGCCGAATACCGTCTCATAAAGACACATCCCCTTGAATCATACAAAATCTTATCCAATTATCAGTTCCCGGATGAGGTCAAAAATGCAGCCCTCATGCATCATGAGCGCTGCGACGGATCAGGCTATCCTTACGGCTTTACTTCCGAAAAGATCACCAGGTTCGCAAAGCTTGTTGCGATCGC
>DMCJ01000134.1 GCA_003446735.1 Lachnospiraceae bacterium
ATCGCAACTCTCTGCTGCTCACCTCCGGATAACATCGAAGGATAAGCATCATACTTATCCGAAAGGCCCACGGCATCAAGGAGCGACTCTGCCCTCTGCCTCTTTGCCTTCTTACTCATCTTTGTATATAAAAGGGGCATTTCGACATTTTCGGCAGCCGTAAGATACATAAGAAGATTGTCCGTTATCTTCTGCCATACAAAGCCTATGTGCTCATTACGGTACCTTGCAAGCGACTTTTCATCCATCTCGCTTATTATGTCTTCTCCGAAACTTACCGTACCTGCACTTGGCTTATCAAGACCTCCGAGAAGCGATAAAAGCGTTGATTTACCGCTTCCGGATTTGCCTATTATGGCCATGAGCTCACCCTTTTTTATCGTAAGGTCAAGCCCCTGCAGAGCCATTACTTCGACACCCTCGGATTTATATATACGTACAAGTCCGTCGCAGTTTATGAAAGGCTTATCTTCATCTGCCTTTATTTCTTCTTTTTCCACAATATCTTCCTTAATATCTTCCATAACACCTATCTCTGAAGATCCACCACCATATCGGCAAGCTCTGTAAGCCTTCCGTCATGTGTCGTCATTACTATGGTGATCCCTTCCTTTTCGGTCAGCTCTTTAAATAAAAGTGCTATCTTTATCCCGCTCTCGGTATCAAGTGCTCCTGTAGGCTCATCCGCAAAGATAACCGAAGGTCTGTGGCTTATCGCACGGGCTATTGCTATCCTCTGCCTCTCGCCGCCCGATAATTCGAGCGGAAAATGTTTTCCTCTTTCGGAAAGTCCGACAAGAGAAAGGACTTCATCTATCCTTTCGGCCCTGTCTTTTTTTATCCCCGCCGTCCTTAAGGAAAAATCGATATTTTCTCTTGCTGTCATGGAAGGGATGAGTGCGACCGACTGAAAAACGAATCCCATCCTGTAGCGCCGTAGCTTTTCCTTTTCGGATACGCTCATCACGGTATAATCCTCATCTTCAAATGTGATCGTTCCGGATGTAACATCATCAAGCGTACTTAAGACATTTATAAGCGTCGTCTTTCCGCTTCCGGATCTGCCCATAAGCATAACGAGTTTCCCTTTGGGGATATCAAGGTCATAGTCATTTAAAACGGTAAGATCGTTTCCGTTTGTGAGCCTGTATTTTTTTACTATATTCCTTGCACTTATTATATTTGCTCCATCCATATTTTAATCCTCTCCAAGCTTTATCGCCTGGCTTATATTGAGCCTTCCGACTATCCTTCTTATCCAGATCATACAGAGTATTATGACTAAAGAAAGAACAAAGAGAAGAGACGATATATCTTTTACATAGCTTACCGAAAATACGTCTATATTATGCTTCATAGGCAGATATACGGTGGAAAAGACCTTCATAAACAGTTTTGAAGTAAGGCTTCCCGCGAAAACTCCGGCCATGATCGACATGAAAGATAAGAAAACCTGCTCGATTATCAGCATCGCGTCTATCTCTCTTCCCGTTATACCCATGGCCCGGCAGACTCCAAAGAGTAATCCCCGATCCCTTATGGATGTTATCCAGTATATCATGTAACCGATTACACAGAGTAATAAAGCCACGAGGAAATCCGCCGTAAATAAGCCGTTCGTTATCTGTATTATCGCGGTCGATCTTTCGTTCTTAAGTTCTTCTTCCATGGATATAACGCTCGATGCATATCGCTTCGTTCCCGCATATCCTTCCTTCAAGGCTTCTCTTATTTCCGATACATCCTTATCGCTCTTTCCCCAGACTTCATAGGGCATTATCCCGAAATCTCCTACACTCTCCGCGAAATTCATGACCGCAAGATATTTTTCTTTTCTTTTTATATTTCCTTCATTATCCTCTTCGTAGGCATATCTGTTATATCCCGGAAATGCATCGCATATGGCGACCACTTCGAGGATGCTCTGTGCATATGGATCCTTATCCCTCATCACCTCGGGAGGATATCTGTATACTATGACCTTATCTCCGACACTTATCTGAAGCTTTTCGGCCATGTTCGAAGAAATGATGACACCGTTTGTCTTTTTTGCGAGTGCGCTTAAGTAGTTATACCAGTGCTCTTTGTTAAGTCCGCCCTTTAAAGAAGCTATCTGTCCGAACTCCTTTGTATTTATGGCCATGAGCTTTACATTGTCGGCCTTTTGTTCCTTGCTCATCTCTACCCTGGCACGCTCATCCATACCTACTTTAGTGATCTTTTCAAAATATCCGCTTAAGAGAAGATCTTCATAAACCCCGAAATCAGGCTCCGAATATTTCCATTTAAGATGGGCAGAGTCAGGACCCTTTAGCATAAGCTCCCAATGCTCGTTTATCCTTATATCCGCTCCGACATCATACTGTGTCCTTGCCTGTCTGTTAAGATTTATCGTCCTTGCCATATTGGCGTTAAATACGCTCATCGCAACGGTCACTACCAAAAAGACAGAGATCACTCCCGATGTGCTCCTTGTACGCATTATCTCTATGATCCCCGCAAATATCACCGCCGGGAAACTCTCTTTTCCTATCCTGAAGATAAACCTGATCAGATAGAAAATGAGTCTTAACATCAAAAGCCCGCAGGCAAAAAGGAAGAGGGTCGAATCTATGAAGATGACCGGATCTATGCCTTCGCCTTTAAGTATGTTTATGGAAAGAGAAGAAAGCTGTCTGTTATAATTGATGAGCAGATATACCGATATCGAAAGCAGGATGATATCGAGGAAATACTTTTCATATGACGGGGTCATTTTCACTCTTCTTTTATTCCTGTTTTTCCCGAAGAATAAGATCACGGGTATCACATTCACGATAACAGCCGAAAGCGCGGCGATACATCCGGCAGCTATCATCGATGGAGTAAAGACATAATCGTTTATATCAACGGCATTTCTTCCAAATGAAAATCCGCAGAAATCATCGACTCCCGCAACCAGTCTTCCGAAGAAATAGCTTAAGATCACTCCAAAGGGGATAGCCATAAATGCGAGTATAAGTGACAAAAGGATATGCGTTCCTATGAGCCTTCCTTTTCCGAGGCCTCTGTCCCTTAGTGTACGCAGCTCTCCTGATTCCGAATCCACTATCCTGAATGCTATCATGCCGATAAATGCATAGATAAGTACTACAAGCGGAAGGATGATGACATAGAGCATCTGTCTTACCGATATACTCTCTGTCTGTGCCTGTTTTAATACAGGAGAGATATTCTCCTGTACATTTTTCTTTTTTCCGCTCTCGGTGATCAGATCCGATGCATCAAGAATACTCTTTAAGTTCGTTGAATCTATATATCTGTAATCAAGCCTTATATAGGAATCCGATTTTATCTCTCTCGTATAATCGGAGGCAGCTTTTTCAAAATCCTTTTTATCCATTATGAAAAAAAGGCCCATGTCACTTAAGTGATGATCCCAGAAATAATCGCTCTTCTTTTCATCTATTATCCCGCTTACATATATCTTAAGTTTAGGGGCATTTTCGTTCTCGGGATCATCAGCTAAGAAAAGGTCCGGAAAGCTTAACTGTTCTCCTATCACAAGATTTAAGGAATCCGCAGTTGATCTGCACACAAGAACAGGGTAAGCATCTTCATCTATCTTTGCTCCGTCTTTCGTAAAAGACGATATATCTTCGTAAAGATCTGCACCTTCTTCGACGGTATAATGCTCCTTTATATCGGTTCCCTGTCCGTCTTCAAGATAACCAAGATCTATGATATCCGTCTTATTTCCGTAGTCGTATGCAATCTTGGCATTTAAAAAATATACCTTTCTGGCTATGGATATCACCGGAAGGTTAAATGCATCGATATATTCCTTTTCCCTTTTTTCGATGCTCTTTGTTACCTCGTCGGTAATGACTTTATCTTTTCTTATCTCAAGAAGGTCCACCTTTTTATGATCTTCATAACTGTAGATCACGGCGGGAAAGCCCTCCGAACTCTTATAGGAGCTTATAAATCCGTTCTGGATCAGCTTGTTTAATGAGCCGTTCTTAAACATCATGATCAATGAAAAGACCATGACCATGGACATGATGCCAAAGACAAGGCAAAGATAAAGCTTATATTTATTTTTTATCCTTGTAAAAAGATACCTTATCATCTTATAATGACATCCTTCTCCTTAAGGCCCGAGAGAACATAATACTCCGTAACGGGGGCCTTAGTCTCGTAGATCTGTATATATTCCTTTACGACCATATCGTTTTCGATCTTCCAGACAAATCTCTTTACGCTCCCGTCTAACTGGTTTTTCTCCGAATGAACACTCTTTGCGGGGACTGTTATAACGCCTTTTATACCGTATCCGTCAAAATACAGCCTGGCTTCCTTTAAGTCATTGGCACTAAGGCTTTCATCTGCCTCTGCGATAAAACGGAGCTTTCCGCCTTTTTCAAACGGCCTTGAATAGGTCGAATACTGTTTGTCATCCCTGGTAAATAAAATGTAACTGTCTTCATCCCCGCTTATTCCGATAACTCTTCCTTTTCCTATGACTTTACCATTTTTCTCTATCCTTATCTCCCCTCCAAGATCGGCCGTACCGATCGCGGAAAAGTCACCCGTTCCCGAAGGTATCGATGAATAAACCCTGGTTTTATCACTTTCGCCTTTCTTTAAAACGGTAAGTATATAATCACCGGCCTTCACATTATGTCCGTCTCTTAATCTGATAAAATCCACATTCCCGTCACTTCTTGCCTTAACATCTCCAAGGCCCGAGACATTCTCTTTTTTTATATATGAATAATCCCTGTTCCTTATCTTTTTGTTTTCTTCATATTCGATCGCATCATACTCGTTTTCCAGATCGAGTATCGCAAGCTCGTATCTGAAAGCCTCCATAAGGTTATCCCGTAGCTTATTATCGCTTACAGTCTCACTCACCTCACCGGCGGCATCGATCACGGCCTTCCTGCTCTTTTCGTAGCTTTTAAGATAAGCTTCTCTGTTAAGATCAAGATCTTCTATTCCGACCCTTCCTTCCTCGGCAACGGCCTTCCCCGAGATATAGTTTATTTCATAAAGTATATCTCCTTCCTTAACGCTCTTAGGTTCGGTCTTCTTCTTAAAACTTCCGTTACCTTCGGCAAGATAGATATCATAATAGAGCATTGCGGGATTTACATTCTTAACCTCGGTCTCTTCACTGTAATCATTTACGGATACGATCATCGTGTCATATGAAGAAGGCGGCATCTTGTTATTCTTGTAAAAGACCATGTCGTTTTCACTTATTCCGCCAAGGACCTCGGTATAATTTCCGTCGCTCTCTCCCGTTTTTATCACCCTTTTTACATTTACATCCCCGTCGGCACGGACATATACGTAATCCTCACCGTTCTCGGAATATATGGAATCGCTTCCCACGCAGAGGTTTTCCTTATATTCTCTGTTCATAAAATACAACACGGCTTCATCCCCGATATTTAATTCTTTCCCGGGCACTAAAAACCGCATGGCAGGGTTCTTCTCTGCCGCAGCCGCATATGCCGTTTCGGCATCCGAATAGGGATATTCGATGATATCGGTCTTTACTCCGTTATACATGATCCACTTGCTCTTATAATCGGCGAACTTGTATTCCTTTATGTTTACTTCCCTGCACTCGATATAAAGATCGTCCATATCGGCTATGACTACGATGTTCTCATATGGCTCGACGCTGTTTCCGGCAGACATATCCTTTACATATACCACGACTCCCGAGTGGGGAGCTGTAAATTCATGACCTTTTGTCTTATCCTGTTTTTCCTTAAGTTTTACCTTAAGTTCCCTTAATCTCTCATCTATGACAGCTATCTTATATCTGTGATCCTCCACCTCTTTAAGATATTCCTTATCAAGCGGATTATCATGATCCCTGTAATAGAGCATTGCGATCGTGAGTGTATGTACGCGGTCGGTTTTTTCCCTTTCCCTCTCAAGAGAAGCTATACTGTCTTTAATGGAATCTATCTCTCTTTTAAGAGCCACATCACTTTCTTTTGCGATAACATCTCCTTCTTTTACCGTATCACCGACAGCTACTTTTATGTCGGAGATCACTACGCTCTCCGGCGAAAAGCAGGCATACTGCGTGGGTACGACCGTACCATTTAGCGTCTTTATAAGACCTGTCACTCTCCTTGTGACCGGCCTGTAGGAGGCACTTGTAGATACCGGATCGATAAGCTCCGGAACCTTAGCCTGATCCTTTTTTTCACTGCATCCGGAAAGAACAAAAAAGATGACGGCAAAAAGGATCATAAGTATTTTGTTAAGGCAGACTGACTTCTTCACCGCCTGAAAGACCCTCCTCTATTATCACGTCATCTCCGACTCTTACACCGGTGCGTACCTTTACGGCTCGGCGCGAACCGTCCTCATTTACTAAAAAGACATAGCTTCCGTCCCGCCCTTCAATGACCGCTCTGTGATCAACGAAACATACATCCTTAAGCGTCTCCATCTGATGATCCATCCTAAGTACCTGTCCGGCAAAGATCCCGTCTGAGTCAAGTACTTCAAATCTGATATCATCGCCCTCCGAATAGATGACCGAAACCTCATATTCGTTTAGACCCGATCTTACTTTATAGCGGCTTCCCACCTTAAAATCAGGTCTTTTAACGGTATTTGCGGATACTGAATTTTCAGAGACGGAGTCTTTGCTGATCACATAGTAACCGTCACCGCTTACAACCTTTATGAGCGGTTTCCCGACAGCGGGATTACCGTCTTTTGCCGCGGGATCGATATAGGTTATCATTCCGTCGGAAACCGCTTTTTTATTTATAGTCCGGTAGGTGTTTTTGATATCTTTTATATAAAGATCCGCAAGATATTTGCTGTTCATCTGTTTTTTAAGATCAATAAGATAATCCCCTTTGGGATCGATCATAAGAAGATTATTGAAATGCTCTACGGAAAGGCCTGCGATCGCCGACTCGTTCTTACTTTCTTCTAATTTCTCATCAAGTTTCTTTGAAGAAAATGAAATGAGTACATCTCCTTCTTTTACCTTATCTCCGACCTCATATTTAACCTGTTCCATCTTCGCATCAAATTCGTTTTTGATGCGCTCATTTTCCTCTTCCGTGATACGATAGACAATCTCATCGTAACCCGAAAAAACAAGCTCCGCCTCGTACTCGGGCGTAAGATCATCGCGCATGACAAATACACTGTCCCTTTCTACGGGACTTACTCCGCCTTCAACCGGGTCGACTAAGTCATCGTTAAGTCTGCCGCTGCACGAAGTAAGAAGAAACAGTGTAAATAAAAACAATATGATCAGATTTTTAGGTGAAGATCTCATCTTATCAATGATCAGAGATTAAGGAAATCTTCCTCGGAAATTATCTTTACTCCAAGCTCTTTGGCCTTTTTGTTCTTTCCCGAGGTTGATGTGACATCGTTATTTATAAGATAATCAGTTTTAGCGGAAACGCTGCCCGAAACCTTTCCCCCTCTTTCCTCTATATACTCCTTAAGTTCACTCCTGTTTGAAAAATGATATACCGATCCGGTTATGACAAAGGTCTTTCCGGATATGTTTTCGCTTTTCTCTGTATTTTGTACAGGAGCCTGTATGTTTAATTCCTTATAAAGGCCGTCGGCTTCCTTAAGCTTTTTCTCATCAGAAAAATAGGAAGATACAGCCATGGCAAGTACGCCTCCAAAGCCCTCGGCCTCAGATATCTCATCAAAGCCGGCGCCTTTTATCTTTTCATAATCTTCATCAAAGAACCTGGCTAAGATCTTTGCGTTCGCACTTCCGACTCCCGCTATTCCAAGGGCATATAAAAATCTTGCCAGAGTAGTTGTCCTTGCATTTTCACAGGCCTCGATCAGGTTTACATAAGATTTCTCTCCGAAACCTTCCATATTCTCTATCTCATCCTTGAAACGCGAAAGCTTAAACAGATCCGGGAGCTCTTTTATAAATCC
>DMCJ01000188.1 GCA_003446735.1 Lachnospiraceae bacterium
GTCTATGAACACGGCTCTTTAACGCCGGTATATCACAACGTTGGAAGCGGAGGATCAAACGTTGAAGGGTATCCGAATACTACGATTGACCTTACCGGATTATTCGGAGGACATGGCGAGCAGATAATAACCAATGTTTACGAAAAAAAGAAGGGAAAACTTTCCATTAATAAGAAGGTAAGCATACAGATACAGACAGATGATTTTATAGGAGATAAGGATGAACTCAGGGATCTATTTACTCCCGTGCTCTCAAAAGAGATAAAATTCAGGGTAAAATCAAACAAAGGAACGTTTGATAAGACATATACATTAGGCGGAACTTCATCCGATTTTTGTGATGTTGACGGATCGTGGGTCACTCGTGTATCGGATACCATCGATGGAAAAACATATCAGATATATTCTTATGTTTTTAAGCTTAATGATGAAAAGGCGAGCGAGCTTAAGGAGCTTTCGACAGGCGATTATACGGTAACCGAAACAGGATATAATCTTGAGCCGGAAAAGGCCAGCGTTTCTCACGTTTATAAAGTGACGGTGGACGGAACTGCCGGAAGTGAAACAAGTGCAAATACGCCCGCCCTTGTTGCGATATTAGACGGTAAGGATTCATCGGTTGAATTTACCAACAAATATACGAATCCTTCTCCGGATTACCCGAAGCTTACCATAAGAAAGACCATATCGGGTGATGCGAACTGGGATGAAATCAAGGACTGTCTGACATTTAAGATAAACGGGAAGGATACCTATGGGAATCCCATACCTGAGATCATTAAGATCGGAAGTGACCTGGTATCTGACGGAAGCGGATACAGCCTTACTTTAAACGGGGAAAGTGACGGCATAAAACGCGGTATATATACTGTTACCGAAGAAATAAGTGACGGTTCTCCTTTTGAAACGGTCACCACCTATGATGTAAAAGTGACCGATATTACAACTGGTCCCGATGCGGTCGTAAATAATAACGGAAACGGACGAAAGGTAAATGATGTAAAGATCGATCACCTCACGCATAATATGATCGCCGTCGTTACATTTAATAATGCCTATACGCGTCATAAAGGCAGGATTGTCCTTAAAAAGACAGTGGAGGGAATGGATGCGGGAGCAAGTCCGGCACCGGGTACGGCCATCAAAAAACTTAAAGATTCTCTTGTGTTTGAAGTAAGTCCGAAACTTGACGGAAAGAGCGGCAAAGAGCAGATAAAATTAAATGATCTGGGCTTTACGATGACCTATAATCCGGGTTTAAAGACCTACGAATACGTATATGAAAAAGAAGTGCCTACAGGAGAATATACGATAACGGAAAAAGCAGGTACATATACATCCGACGGATATAATGTAAATGCATCGGTGACCTATACGCTTTCGGGCGATGCATCCGAGACGGGCACGATCACGGGAAATAACTCTGCAGGCACAAGCGATGTAAGTGCGAAGGGAAATGTTAAAAAGGACGATAAAAGCACATATTCCTTTACCAATACCTATAAGCAGAAAAAAGGCCGTTTCATGGTCAAAAAGACATATAAGGTATACGAAGGAACGAATGATATTACCGCAAGTGATGTATTAAAATGGAAAGATGTCAGGAAGAACCTGAAATTTACGGTATATGATGCAAAGACAAATAAGATCGTAAAGGATGCCTACGGGAACGATCTTATAATAAAGGCAGATGACTGGGGTGATCTGAAGCAGTCCGGATGGTACGATCTTCCGGTGGGGCTTTATTACATGGTAGAGGATACGGGCGGAGTCATAGAAGGCTTCCACAGTGAGGTAACAGCCACCCATACGGTCTCCGTAGAAGGGGGAACCGAGACCACCAGCACTGGTCTTACCACAAAGATCGATTTTGAGATAAAGCATGATGATTTTTCGTCCGATTACGGCACAAATGTCACCGTAACATATGACAATGCCTATTCAAAGATCAATAAAGGCAAGCTCACACTGAACAAGAGCATAGACGATCAGGCATTTACAGCCGCAGGTGCAACGGACTGGGCCGGCTATGCCGCAGGCAGGTATTTTACGGTAAACGGTTATAAGAAGGGAACCAATACCGCTTTGACCGGATTTCCAAAGACCGTAAACTTTACGGATCTTACCTATAACAGCGGCACAAAGACGGCATCATATACACTTGAAGAGCTTAACGAAGGCGATTATTTTGTAACGGAGCATTCCGAATCTCCCGAAGGATATGAACAAAACACCACAAGAACGCTGACGGTAAACGGTGTAAATCTTGAAGTGGGGATATCATCGGATACCGACGCATCCGATATTGCCACACAGAAATTTAATGTATCAAACGATCCCGGAACAGTCGCAAATGTTTTATTCGGTAATACGTACAAAAAGAAAGAAGGTACCGTAAAGCTTTCAAAGGTACTTTCGATCGACGGAGTTTCTTTATCAGCCGAGCAGTTAAATACCATAAGGGATCAGATAACATTTGAGATAAGCCCGAGGCTTGACGGAGGCAGCGGGACGCAGAAACTTACGTTAAACGGTGCGTGGGATGCGGCCGGTGATGCAGTGCATACGTCTGCACCCGTAAGAAGCGGTAAGGGAACGGCTGCCGATCCCTACGTATTTACCTTCGAGCATGTTAAAAACGGAACTTATACGATAAAAGAGAAAAACTATATCCTGACAGAATACGGTATAGATCTAAAGAGTGCGACCTATATCGTGACGGCCTTTGACGGAAATAAGACAGGCGGTGATGCCACCTTATCATCGGGAGCACAGGGCGAAGTTAAGACCGAAAAGACGACATCTTATGCATTTGACAACAGGTATAATGCGTTTAAGGGTAATCTTATACTTGAAAAATACATAAAAGGTATTCCTGATGACTTAAATACGCAGCAGAAGAAAGCCATAAAGTTTACCATATCACCCAGGTTTGACGGCTCATCGGGAACTGAGATGCTGGATCTTACGGATTTTGCCTATGATCCCTTAAATAAGGTATATCATTATGAAGCAAAGAATATTCCCGTAAGGGTATATTCGGTAGAAGAGAGTGCTTACGATCTTTCCGCGTTTAATTATAACTTCGAAGGTCTGAGCTATACGATCACTGCATCCGATGCGACAAAGACCACTGTAAATGTCCCCGTAAACAATCATAAACCCGATAAAACCGTGGTACATCCCAAGGTCGATAACGGTCTTGATACGGTTGTACGTGCCACGGATACATACGAAGCGATGCCCGGAAGCCTGATCATCGTTAAGGATGTAAAGAGCATTACAAAAAATGATACAGACTTCTCACAGGACCGCTATAAGAACAGACTTGAATTTACCGTAACGGGACCTCTTGATAATCCCAATACGGCATCTAAAGTAAGAAAATACAAGCTTACCGGAAACGATCATGCGGATAAGGATTTTAAGTTCAACAGTACCGGTAAGAACTGGTCACTTAAGATAGATAACCTTCCTCCCGGCTCATACACAGTCGAAGAGAAGGAGTTTGATATTGAAGGGTACGAATTAAGCAGCACATCCGCTTATGTGTATAAAGTGGGCTTAAAGAATGATGTAAAGGGACCGCTTGAAACAGGTGCGCCCAGGGTTTCAACGAAAGTTGAAAGTGCGGATAAGACAACGTTATATCTTTATAACGAGTATGTTAAAAAGCCCGTCATCATCTCTGTTGAAAAGAGAAATAAATATGATATAAACAACAAGTCCAAGGTTGTGACCGGAGCAAAATACGAGATTTATAATCTGGAATCTCCTCCGCCCACGCTTACTTATCCGGATTATCTTACTTCGGATAAGAAGATCCATTCACTTACCACCACGGGTACGGCTTCTAAGATAACCATCCCCGTAGAGAAGCTTCCTTCAAAGGGACTTTACTATCTCTATGCGGTTCATGAGGCAGAAGCTCCGGAGGGCTACTACAGAAATGAGACGGATGAGTATTTTGCCATCTATTATGACGGTTATAAATACACCATGTATGCCGTCAACTATAACAAAGACGATAATACCGTAACCATTGGAGATGAGCTTAAGGAAAATGCATTCCTTACGGCGGACTATACCCTTCCTTCCATAAACAAGATCGATGAAAACGGAAACGGCATCACGGGAGCCACGCTTTCCGTATTTAGGGCAGATGATACCGGTAAAGCCCTCGAGACCTGGGTAAGCGACGGAAAGGAACATACCTTAAGCGTAGCGCTTGATACAAATACCGATTACATCCTTAAAGAGATCAAGGTACCCGAAGGCTATACAAAAGCAAACGATATAACTTTCTCGATAAATGACGAAGGAAAGATAACAGTTGACGGTAATATTATAAGCGGGACAAGGATCGATATGACCGATCATATCAAACTTTCGGTATCGAAGCTTGATACAGGCGGAAACTACGTAAAAGGCGCTTCTCTTAAGATAAGCTCCAAAGATGATCCGTCCTTTACGGATATAAGCTTTGTATCCGACTTATCTCCCGTATATTTCGAAGATTCGCTCTTTACCTTCGGGAAGACCTATATTTTATCCGAGGAGAGTGCTCCGGCAGGATATCTGAAGGCTGCCGATATCGAATTTACCATAGATACAGACGGTAAGCTTGTTATAAACGGTTCTGTCATAAAAGAAAGAAAGATAAATATGATAGACCGGTCCATAAAGGTTTACATAAGTAAACTGATCATGGGAACGGATAAGTTCCTCGAAGGAGCCGAGCTTGCCATTACCGATGATAAGGGCAGGGAGCTTTATACATTTAAATCCACAAAGGAAAAGTTTGAGATACCTTCTGCGGCTTTTGTCATAAATGATGAGAAAAACGATGACAATAATGCATATAACAGAAACGTAAATTCGTCAAACAATGCCGCTTTTGCTTCAGGGGCAAAGATGACACACTTTATCCTGAAGGAGAAAAAGGCGCCCGAGGGCTATCTTCTTGCAAAGGATGTTGCCTTTGCCATAGATGAAAACGGAAAAATATACATCAGGGATAACTCAGGCACCTACAGGGAAGCAAAGGATCAGACTGTCGAAATGTACGACGATCTGTCCCCTGTACCCAAAAAGACAACGACAACAACGACTACAACCACAACGACAACAACGACTACCACAACTACGACAACCACCACGACAACAAAGAGGACCGGAGACGATACTCCTTTAATGTTCTATATAACAATGTCGATGGTATCGTTAGGCTGCATGATATGGCTCCTTTTCTTAATGAATTTCTTTATATGCACCGTAAAAAACGAGAAAAGCGCCAAAAGGAGAAATCTTCTTAAATGAAAAGGAAATCCGTAAATATCATACTTATTGTGCTCGCTCTTCTGATCGTGTGCTTTTTGCTCGTAAAAAGCGGTATGAGCGTCAGAAGGATGAATGAGCCGGAAAATGATGAGCCTGAGTTTGTAAGCGAGTATAATGTTGCAATACCGGATGACTTTAAGGCGGGGGCTGTATTTAAGAAAGACAGTAACGATCCCGTTACGAAAAAAAGGATAGAGAGTCTTAAAAGGGCGGCCGGAGATCTTTCAATATCCGAAAACGGCATTGTCACTTTGGAAAACGTAAATGAGGATTCATCCTGCTATGATAAGATAAAAGACCTGTGCGACGACGGATGCAAACTTATAATCAGCGATGCAAAGGGACATGAGATCTATATAAATACCCTTAAGGACGAATATGAAGACGTGGTATTTGAAGTCTTTGAAGGCGATATGGCTCATCTTGATACTTCGGGCCGCATCAAAAACATGGCATGCAGGGACTATGAAGGCAGATTTTTAACCGGATACGCCTGCGGTCTTAAATTAAAGGAACTTTCCGAAAACGGTAAGATACCTGAAAGCTCCTTAAATGAAAACGGTATGGTAAAAGCCGGATATGCGGGGACATTTAACTACGATAAAAAATGCATATCCGATCTTACTTCATTTTACTTAGGCATAAAAAGAGCTTATCCCAACTGCGTATTGGAAGTTCTTTATGCGGGAAGCTATGAGGATGATGAGGCATTTGTTAAGGCGGCCCATGAACTTATTGAGGATAACTGCCTTATCATATCCGATTCCTGTCCGGACGGTGCCGTATGTAAGAGTATTTCGGAAATAAACGCATCCGGCAGGGAAATATATTATGCGGGCTTTAATGATCTTTCTCTTATAAGCGAAAAAGGCTGCCTGCTCATGTGTGAAAACGATCTTTATGATGATTATATGTATGTGCTCAGCACTTTTGCAAAAAAGGATAAGATCGAAGGTGACAGAGTAAGCGGACTTGACAAGGATGCCATAGTTTTTTCAAAGGAGGGAGAATCCTGCGCTCCCGGCACTTTAGATGCGGTAAACGAGATGGCGGAAAAGATAGTAAGCGGGGAAGAAAACGTATTTCAGACCATGAACTTTTCCTTAAACGGAAAGCAGCTCGGGGAATACAGGATCGATCTTGACGGCGACGGCGATATAATATCCGATGAAGATCATTCCGCCGTTTATAACGGTGTGTTTCACGAACAGTCACTTAAGAGCTTTCCCTATTTTGATATACTTATAGACGGAGTGACGGAGCTTAATTAAGGAGCTTATTTTGAAGGATGATAATGTAAAAAAACTGATCTTTGTCATCATTTTGTTCATCACGGCCCTCGGGGCCTTTGTTTTTGCGTCATATAAGCTTTTCGCCTATTACATGGCTTATGATAAGATAAGCAATGATGATAAAGAGATATACGCTGTATACGAATCCTCGTTAAGAGAGCTGAAAAACCGAAGCGGTACCGAAGATGAGAATGAGGATAAAGATAAGGATGACGATAAGGATGACGATGAAAACGGCGGCGGTAAAAGTGAAGGACAGTCACTTTATGCTCTTAAACAGATCAATCCCGATACCGTATTTTTTCTTGATATACCGGGAACAAAGATAGGTTATCCTGTGGTAAAAAGAGATGCAAAGTACTATCTTACCCATACCTTTAAAGGAGAAACCGATCCCCACGGTGCCGTATTTATGGATGAAAACTGTGATGTAAACGGGGATATCATTCTGCTTCACGGCCATCATATGAAGGACGGAACCATGTTCGGAGGGCTTAAATACTTTAAAAAAGATGATTACAGGAAAGACCATCCCGTTATATATTTGGATGACGGCAGTAAGATAAGCGAATACAGGATATCCGCAGCGCTTATGATCGATATGACGAAGGAGGGTTATTTTGAATATACCGCCATACCGGAAAATGATGATGAGAAAAAGGCCTATTTAGATAATATAAAAAAGCTTTCATTTTTCTACGATAAAAAACTTATGGAAGATAAGGAAAACGATTTTCTTATCCTCTCCACATGTGACTACGGGACAGCGGATCAGAGGATGCTTCTCGTATCCGTAAAGCGGTAAGGGTATTTGACTACCATATTGTTTCATAGTAAAATAGTCTTCAAATATCTGTTGTCGGATGACGAAGGGAGGTGAGCACATGGAAGATGAAGTTTTAAAAAGCAGAAAAGAAGGCACTACCGGAGGTCCCACCCAGGTTACAGGCGCGGGTACGATCGTTTTTGACGACGGTACGATAGAAAAGACCCAGGAAAACGAGAGCCCCGAAAAGCTTTATGATTCCCTCATCGAACGTGTGCGTAAATATCACCCCAGTGATGACCTTTCCCTTATCGAAAGAGCATATAAATTAGCAAATGATGCCCATAAAGGACAGCTTCGCAAATCCGGTGAGCCTTATATCATTCATCCCCTCTGTGTTGCGATCATACTTGCCGACCTTGAGATGGACAAGGAGACCATAGCGGCCGGGCTTCTTCATGATGTTGTCGAAGACACCATATTTACAACCGAAGAGATAAAAGAGCAGTTCGGCCCCGATGTTGCGCTCCTTGTTGACGGCGTTACCAAGTTAGGCCAGCTGCAGTATGTCGATGATAAGATCGATATGCAGGCGGAAAATCTGCGTAAGATGTTCCTTGCCATGGCAAAAGACATCCGCGTTATCATCATAAAGCTTGCCGACCGTCTTCACAATATGCGTACCTTAAAGCATATGGCGCCCGAGAAACAGCAGGAAAAGGCAAGAGAGACGCTGGATATCTATTCTCCCATAGCCCAGAGGCTCGGTATTTCCAAATTAAAAGTTGAGCTTGATGACCTTTCGCTTAAATATCTTGAACCCGAAGCTTATTATGATCTTGTGGATAAGATCGCCATAAGAAAGAGCGAGAGAGAGCGTTATGTTCAGGCGATAGCGGACGAAGTGCGTACTCATATCGAAAATGCCGGCATTAAAGCCAGGGTCGACGGAAGAGTCAAGCATTTCTTTTCAATTTACAAAAAGATGGTCAACCAGCACAAAACCATCGACCAGATCTATGATCTTTTTGCCGTTCGTATAATAGTTGATACCGTTAAAGACTGTTATGCGGCCCTCGGTGTCATACATGAGATGTATAAGCCCATCCCGGGGCGTTTTAAAGATTATATAGCTATGCCCAAGGACAATATGTACCAGTCGCTTCATACGACGCTCATAGGTTCCACGGGACAGCCTTTTGAGATCCAGATACGTACCTATGAGATGCATAAGACCGCGGAATACGGTATCGCAGCGCACTGGAAATATAAAGAGGCTTCGGACGGAAAGAAGATATCCACAGGCGAGGAAGAAAAGCT
>DMCJ01000062.1 GCA_003446735.1 Lachnospiraceae bacterium
GTTATGACCCTGCCCTCGTGGTCGTGCTCCTCGATACCGATCCCGTATGTCACGCTCAGAGGATGAACTTTTGTAAAAACGGCAGTTCCGGAATAGCCTTTCTTCTCGGCGTAGTTATAATACTGTTCGTATCCGGGAAGATCGAGGGTTATCTGCCCCTCCTGCATCTTTGTCTCCTGAAGACAGAATACATCGGCATCAAGTTCTTTAAAGCTGTCCATAAAGCCCTTGCCGTAGACTGCGCGAAGTCCGTTTACATTCCACGATATAAGTTTCATGATTTACCCTTTCTCCGGTCATCCGGAAGTTTTCTTTTCGGATCAAAAGGACATATAACTGTCAAAAAGGCGGTACACTTAGTGCGTACCGCCCATAATGTCTTTTTATGCTCAGAATGCTGAGCTAAGTTGCAGTGAACCGGATATCCTCTTACGATCAGAGTGTGAAGAACTGAATATCCTCATCCAGCTTGTGGGAGAGATCATGGAGCTGGAGTGCTGCATTTGAGAGAAGTCCTACCGTTGCATTTAATTCCTGCATGGAAGCGGTGGTCTGCTGCGTAGCGGCTGCATTCTCCTGGGATAATGCGGAGAGGTTCTGGATGATGTCCACGACCGTAACTCTCGCATTGTCACATTCGGTAGCCTGGTTGTTGATGGTCGCCGTACTGCCGCCTGCGGCATCGATACCTTCGTTTACAGCATCGAATTTGCTGACCGCGTTCCTCATCTTCTCCTGCTGTACTACAACATCTTTCCTTAAATCATCCGTAACTTTTAAGGTATTCGCACTGTCTTCGGAAAGTGTCTTTATGATCTGGCTTATCTGATTTGCACTGTTGGTCGATTCCTCGGCAAGCTTCTGGATCTGGGATGCAACCACTGCAAAACCGCGTCCGGCTTCTCCGGCTCTTGCGGCCTCGATGGATGCATTTAAGGATAAGAGGTTGGTCTCATCGGCGATATCGGTTATCATCTCAAGAGCCTTGCTTATTATCTCAACGCTCTTGTCCGTTCTTTCGACGTTTTCCGCAACCTTCTCTATGGCCTGTGCCGTATGCTCGTTGCTGACCCGCAGTTCATCCATATTGGATCCGGCTTCGTTACCGGCCTCCTGCATCGAATTGGAAACTTCAAAGAGTCCGTTTACGCTCTGGGCGATCTGTTCGATCTGGAATCCCATATCGGAAACAAGCTGCGTAGCATGCTCGACTTCCTCGGCCTGGGTAATGGCACCCTTACTTATCTCTTCCACCGCTCTTGAAACTTCATCGGCAGTCTCACTGGTCTGTGATGACATCCGCCCCAATTCTGCAGCTTCATTTCTAAGTACGTTGGACGCTTCCTGTATGTCACCCAATATGCTGCCGAGTTTCTCAACCGTGCGTTTCTGAGCCCTGCCCATAATGCCGATCTCATCATTTCTCTTAAGTATCTTTTCGGAAACCTCTACGGTAAGATCACCGTTTGATATCCGGTCAAGCACTTCCTCGGCATTTACTATGGCATTTACAATCCTTCTTGTTATGAGATATACGATAGCACATACTATGGCAACAAGAATAACACTTAGAATAAGCATATTTCTGATCGATGTATTTATATATGTTTCCACCTCCAGTGAAGGTTCTCCGGCAAAGAACATACCAACTATGGATCCGTCGGAATTCCTGGCCGGAACATATACCGCATAGAAGGGCTGGCCGTTTATGACAAGGTCGGTAGCTTCGAATATCTCGCCTCTGTTTATTACGGCATCTACCACCTTTTCGGAAGCCTTGGTATCTATCATTCTCTCTCCGGTATCCTTATCAAAGAGAGTCGTTGCTTTTCTCGTATCTCCATAGAAGAAGGTATATTCAACCTCGGTATTCTCCGAGTAGGCATCCATCCTCTCGGGCCTTGCCGAAATATTGTAAGCTCCTTTGTAGAGATTTCCGTTTTCATCTAATGTGTAATCCCCTTCGGCTCTTTCTTCAAAGCCTGCCTGAACGGCATATGCTCCGTTCCTAAGTCCATCGAGGAACTCCTGCTGCAAACCGCTCTTTATCTTGCCGGCCGCATAGATGACAAGAATAAGCGAGAGTCCTATGATAGGGATAATCGTCATGCAAAGCATCTGCTTTAAGAGTCCGAATTTGACCTTCTTCTCCCCCATAAATTGTTTACCTCCTTAAAAGCAAAAATAGTATGTCTTGAAATAACAATTAAATATTAACATTTCATTCGGAAAAAGTCCAGAAAAAAAGGCTATTTAATCCCCAAAAAAAGCTCAGAAAGCACTCTCCCAAAGCGTACGAGTTTTAAATTGCACAAATGTGAAGCGCAGTAACAAACTCCCCCGGCTGCGGATCCGGCACCGGTTCTTATTCTTAATCCAGTTTCAGCTTACCGAAGCGTTCCTTTAAGATGTCATAAGATTTTTTAAGTCTTTCGTGGAAGATCGGAGCATCCCAGTCATCCCAGGTATAATACTGCATGCTCGTAAGCTCATTATCGACGGCAACGCCAACATTGATTCCGTCTATCTTCTCCCCGTCCAGATAGCCGTTCTTCCAGAAATCGGCCTCCACTTCCTTGGTGGAAGGGTCCCTGAATGAAAGGAGTCCCCAGGGGATCCTCATCTCCACGAAGCCGTCTCCGTAAACAAAGTCGGCAAGAGAATCGAAGATCTCGGAATCGGGGTCGGAGATACCGTATCTTAATTCTCCCGTTTCCATATGCTCCGCGTGCTTTGTCTTCCCCGTCATAGGATAAACCTGCTCGCGGTTAAGATTAAGATATATCGGAACGAACTTCTTACTGTCCTTATCTCCCGGATCCACGGCTTCAAAAAGATCGTCGAATTTGCCGAAGGCAAAGGCATATCTGTCATAATAGCTGTGAACATAGACATGGCCTGAATCTTTTCCGTTTAAGTCTATTACAAAATCTACATCCTTATCGAATTTTATACCGTTATATTCATCCGAACCCGATTCGGGCGTTATATCAAGAGGGATGATGATCCTGTTCGTATCGGGAAGGAGCTTATCACCCTTTACGCAGAAGTACATATATCTTTCATCCTGGTTTACATAAAGTTCGCAAGTCTCACTGGCACATACCGGTGTGTCATTCTCCCATTCCTCAAAATCCCCGTCTAAAATGACCTTATCCCTTTTTCTTCCGGGATCAAAGGCCAAAAGTCCGTAATTCTGCTCGCTGGTCTGAATGTCACTCCAGAAAGGTCTTCTGTCGGGATCGGTATAGTCCATGGTATTCCATGTTCTTTTAAACCATTCGTCCTGCCATGTAAATACAATTCCACCGCAATAGCCGTTTTCAAATATGTCCTTGGCCATATCGCTCAGGGCTTCGCCCTGCTCTTTTTCGTTCATATGACCCTGGTCATAGTGGGAAAAGGGATTCACATGGGTACATCCCCTTGAAGAAGGGACTCCGAACTCGGCTACCATTACCGGCATCGTATGAAGCGCCTTAAGCTCCTGAAGATAGGCTTCATAGGTATTTATATCGCCCTCTTTATCCCTGTGGTTTATATACCTGTCGGTAAGCACCATGAAGTCGGGATAATAGGGATATACGTGATAGCTTGCAAAAAGCCCTGCCTCAAAATCATCCTTGGGCTTTATATGCTCTATATTTATGCTGACGGCATCCTCTCTTTCAAAAAGAGGTTCCTCGGGATGATCCATCTCGTCGGCAGTAGGCCAGTTTGCTATGCTGACGGGCCTCTGCATGTGATATTTTTCGCTCTCGTATTTTACGGTTCCATCGCAGAGCTTAGTCAGAAATACGTGGAAAGCATCCGAATCCTCGGTATAGAAATATTCTCCTTCATAGGACTTAAGATCCGGATAAAGATCGTTCGTAGTCCCGACAAAAAGGGCATCGGATTCTATTCCGAGTATCCAGCCGAGCACATAATCGGATACATCCTTATCATATGATCCGTATGCTCTTCCCGGCCTTTTGTCTATCCTGCAGTCTCCGTGGATTATATCGATCTGCTCCTTTGCCTCATCTATCGCATAATCAAGTACGTCAAAGGCATCCGAGGTCTCAAGAACCTTATCTTCGTCATACCACACGCCCATGATAAGATAGAGTTTGTCATCGTGGGTATTGTTGTATTCATAAAACGCGTCGTAGAAATCCGGCATCATGGTTGTATAGATACGGACTGTATTGCAGTTCATGTCCGCGATCATTTCAAACCACCTTAAGTAGGTCTGCTTATCTATCGCAAGCTCACCCGGGAAATAGCCCGGATATCCCGATCCTATGTTCACGCCGTTTAGATACGTGGGCTTAAATTCATTCCCGTCATATATGCATATATAGTTCTCGTTGGTCTTAAATGCATATTTATTTCCGCCTTTACCTTCAAAGAGCGGCTGGACAATCCTTTCTGCCACCACCTCATCCTCGGTTATCCCGGACTGGGTGATTATATCCATATCTTCTTCCGAAATATCGGGAAGATCCGAAAAATCCGCAGTATCGGCCTGTGTTTCGGGAATGTTTCCCGAAGCACAGCCCGATAAGAGTAATGTGATCATGAGATTTAAAACAAGCGCTGATATGACCGTTTTCTTTTTCGTTTTACTTTTCTGCATTTCTTTTAGCATTTCCTTTTTACTTATCCTTTCAGTATCCGCGTTTATCTGAACTTAAATATATTTACTCCGGTCCTGTAATCATAATGCTCTATACCGGCTTCATCAAACTTAAACACATACCATCCGCAGTTATAGTCTCCGCCGGTCATCAGCCACTCGGGGGCATCAAAAAATGCGACTTTCGGCGCTATAGACTCATAGAATTCCACGGGGAGGGAATTATTTCCGTGATGACCGAGCTGGATATAGGTCGCGCTCATATCATCCTTAAATTCCCTGGTAAGATAATCCGCCATCTCGGCATTGTGGACATCGCCGAAATAAATAATGGAATCTTCTTTCCCGGAAAGCTTAAAGACCAAAGATGTATTGTTTAAAAGGTCCTGACTTTCAGGGTTTAATGTATCAAGGAGTGTTTTATCAAAGGTATTAAATATCTTTACCTTAAGTCCTGCTGCATTAAACTCTTCTCCTCTTTTGGGATGCTTTATCCTTTTATCCCCGTCCGTTATCTGCTTAAATGCGGTGTAGAACTGCGGTTCATCCCACCACTCGGCTTTTTCAAGATACATATCAAGATCGGGATCCGGACAATATATGTTTTTTATCTTAATGTTCCCCGGCTCATAATATATCCTGTTAAATGCACCCACATGATCTGCATGAAAATGTGTTATGAACCAGTGATCGACGATACCTCCGTTATTTAATATAACATTTCTGACCTGGGTTTCATTTCCTTCCCATCCACCGTCTATTATCACAAATTCTCCGGTCTTATCGTTTTTTATCGAATAAAAAAGTCCCTGGGTATCCGTCGCATCGGGATATTGTATGAGCGTCCATGTCACCGGTTTTAAAGCCCAGTGCAAAATTGCGGCAAAAAGGACAATGGCCGCGGTCAAAACCATCATGACCCCGGCGTATTCCGTCTTTTTTATATCCGATACTTCTTTTTCTTTCATTACTTATAACTTATGCTCCCCAGTGATGTATAAGCAGGAAGATCATCTACGAACGATCTTTCCGCCACTTCAAATAATATCACATCGGGATGTATATTATCCATATATTCTTTCATATTCTCAT
>DMCJ01000034.1 GCA_003446735.1 Lachnospiraceae bacterium
ATGCCATATTCTGTAAGCCTTATCCTGGACTTACCGCTTAACTCTCCCAAAGGAAGATCGGATCTCACGCCTCGGTTTACATAAGTTATCAATTTCTGTTCCTGAAGCCTGTCGAGAACATCTCCGTAAACATCCACCATTTCCTTATCAAACCTGTATTTGAAATCTTCTATGTATATTCCTTCCATGCGTCTTAATCCGAGATAGAAAAACTCGGCCATGGAATCCTTTTCTTTAAGCTCTATATCCTCTCCGTATCTCTCTCCCTTGCCGGAATCCCAATATGTCAGATATGTTTCCATATCCGCAACGTTTTTCCGTCTGTGAGGGTAAAGATAGGAAGACGCACCAAGGCCGACTCCGACATAGGGCAGATTTGTCCAGTATCCGTTATTGTGCCTCGATTCTTTCCCCGGAAGCGAATAATTCGAGATCTCATACCTCTTATATCCGGCCTCTTTTAAAAGACGCTTTGTGATCCTGTACATCTTACGGTCTGTTTCCTCATCTGGGAAGATCTCTGGGTGTCTTTCAAATATCCTGCTCATGGGAGTCTTATCTTCTATGCTTAAGCTGTAGCAGGAAATATGTTCGGGTCCTCTGGAAATGACACTCCTGACACTTTCTGCATAAGACTCTAAAGTCTGCCCGGGAAGCGCCGCCATAAGATCAACACTTATATTATTAAATCCGACATATCTGGCATCGGCATATACCTGCAAAAAATCATCGAACGTATGAGTCCTTCCGATAAATTCAAGAATCTCATCTTCCGTTGTCTGAAGGCCTATGCTTAATCTGTTTATACCGGCTCTGTAAAGACTTCTTAAGGAAACTACATCGATACTTGCGGGATTTATCTCCATCGTGATCTCGCAGTCTTCGGTTATGACAAAGCTGTCACGTATTTTTTTTAGGAGTTTCTGAATCCTGTCTGTCCCGAGCATGGGAGGCGTTCCTCCGCCTAAATATATGCTCGTAAGCCTTCTTCCGTATTTTTCCTTTATCTCCTCGGAAACCGTCTCTATCTCTTTAAAAAGAGCCCTCATATAGTCATCTTTGACATTGTCGTCGGCATAAAAGGACAGAAAATCACAATATTTGCATTTGCTTATACAAAAAGGTATATGCACATAAAGCATCATGATATTTTTCCTCCTTTCATTCTGACACTCCTGTCATCGATCATCGCCGCTTGCTGTTGCCTGTCGACACTTGCCTGTCGACACTTGCCTGTCGATGCTTATCATCTCTTGTCGTCAAGTTTTAGTACGCTCATAAATGCAGCCTGAGGGATCTCGACGTTTCCGATCTGGCGCATTCTCTTCTTGCCCTCTTTCTGCTTTTCAAGAAGCTTCTTCTTTCGCGTGATATCACCGCCGTAGCATTTAGCCAGGACATCTTTTCTCATGGCTTTTACGGTCTCTCTGGCAATGACTTTTCCGCCGATAGCCGCCTGAATGGGGATCTCGAATAAGTGCCTCGGGATCTCTTCTTTAAGCTTCTCACACATCTTGCGGCCTCTTTCATAAGCCCCGTCCTTGTGAACTATAAATGAAAGCGCATCCACGTCTTCTTTATTTATGAGGATATCAAGCTTTACAAGGTCGCTTTTTACATATCCCTTCATCTCATAATCAAAGGAAGCATAGCCCCTCGATCGTGATTTAAGCGCATCAAAGAAATCGTAGATTATCTCATTAAGGGGAAGATCGTAGCGAATAAGAGCTCTTGTCTCTTCCATATATTCCATTCCGAGATAAATGCCTCTTCTTTCCTGGCAAAGCTCCATGATCGGCCCGATGAACTCGGTCGTCACCATTATCTCGGCAGTAACAATCGGTTCTTCCATATAATCTATCTCGGCCGGGTCCGGCAGATTTGACGGGTTTGTCAGTTCTATCATCTCGCCGTTTGTTTTATAAACTTTATATACAACACCCGGAGCTGTCGTTACCAGATCCAGATTATATTCTCTTTCAAGCCTCTCCTGTATTATCTCAAGATGCAAAAGCCCGAGAAAACCGCATCTAAAGCCAAATCCCAGTGCTACGGACGTTTCCGGCTCATAATTTAATGCGGCATCGTTTAATTTAAGCTTTTCAAGCGCATCGCGAAGATCGGGATATTTGGCACCGTCAGCAGGATAAAGTCCGCAGTAGACCATTGAATGGACTTCCTTGTAACCGGGAAGTGCTTCGTCACACGGTCTGTCAAGCTCCGTCACGGTGTCACCGACAGCTGTGTCATTTAGACTTTTTATAGATGCGGTGATATAACCAACCATACCTGCGGAGAGCTCATCGCATGTGATCATCTGCCCTGCTCCGAAATAGCCGACTTCAACTACATCAAACGAGGCTCCGGTAGCCATCATCTTTATGGAAGTACCTTTTCTGACACTTCCGTCAAAAATGCGGCAGAAAATAATAACACCTTTATACTGATCATAAACGGAATCAAATATAAGTGCCTTTAAAGGAGCATCCGGATCTCCTGTTGGCGACGGTATCCTGCTTACAACAGCCTCTAACACCTCTTCTATGCCTATTCCGTTCTTGGCGGAAATAAGAGGTGCATCCTGGGCTTCTATACCTATTACGTCTTCTATCTCATCCTTAACCCTCTGCGGCTCCGCAGACGGGAGATCTATCTTATTTATAACGGGAAGTACCTCAAGATCATGATCGATCGCAAGATAAACATTTGCGAGCGTCTGGGCTTCTATGCCCTGTGCCGCATCAACGACTAAAATAGCCCCGTCACAGGCGGCAAGCGAGCGGCTTACCTCATAATTGAAATCCACGTGACCGGGAGTATCTATAAGATTAAATGTGTATTCCTCGCCGTCTTTTGCCTTATATATGATCCTGACACTCTGAGCCTTTATGGTAATGCCTCTTTCACGCTCAAGATCCATATTGTCAAGCACCTGATCCTGCATCTCACGACTTGTAAGCAGACCCGTTTTTTCTATTATACGGTCTGCTAAAGTGGATTTTCCGTGATCTATATGGGCAACTATACAAAAGTTGCGGATCTTCTTCATATCTGCATGCATAAAATAAACCCAAACCTGTGTGATTGTGTGATATTGATAAAAAGAGCCGATTGCCGGCTTAAGCATACAATCGACTCATAATCTTAGATGCATCAATACAAATTCTCCCGCACACCCCGGGATATATATATTTACGCGATTCCGTTAACAGCCTTTGTCAGACGGGACACCTTACGGGATGCGTTGTTCTTATGATAAACGCCCTTTGTGGTAGCCTTATCGATAGCTACTGTAGCATCATGTAATGCTGCCTTTGCTGCATCGGCATCCTTGGCATCAATCGCTGCATAAACCTTTTTAACAGAGGTCTTAACACCGGACTTGATAGCCTTATTTCTGTCAGCCTTAGTCTGGTTAACTAATATCCTCTTCTTAGC
>DMCJ01000226.1:0-13048 GCA_003446735.1 Lachnospiraceae bacterium
GTGGGAATTACTGTCAATGACGGAGAAATTGTTTCGATAATAGGTAGAAACGGTGTCGGCAAAAGCACATTTATGAAGACCATAATCGGACTTATCAAAGCAGAACAGGGTTCGATCGTCTTTGAGGATGAAGATGTTACCAAACAGAAATCCTATGACAGAGCCAGAGCAGGAATGGGTTATGTTCCTCAGGGTCACGGAGTTTTCCCGCAGCTTACGGTAGAGGAAAACTTAACCATAGGTAAGATGATCAAACCTGAAGAATCAAAAAAGGGAAATTATGAGCTGGTATACAAATATTTTCCCAAGTTGGAACAAAGAAAAAAACAGTTGGCAGGTACGATGAGCGGCGGCGAACAGGCAATGCTTTCCATAGGAAGGGTACTGGTAGGCAATCCCAGAATACTTCTTTTGGATGAACCAAGCGAGGGTGTACAGCCGAATATCGTTGCCGAGATTGGCGATATAGTTCAAAAAATCAGCAAGGAACTTGGAATCGCAGTCTTAATGGTAGAACAGCATAAAGGACTTATCCAGCAGATCACGGAGAGAGGATATGTTATGGACAAGGGATCCATTATAGCTGATCTGACCAGAGAGGACGTGCTTGATGATGATATTATGAAGGAATACCTTACGGTATAAAAAGGAGGTTCATTATGATCGATATTAGACAGGATGGAAATTTTACATATGTATTCAGTAAGTATATAGACCCGATAATCAGGGTTCCGCAGGATGAAGAAATCCTCATTCATACCCAGGATTTTGCGGAAGGACAGATCAATAGTGTGGACAGTGTCCCGAGTGACTTTATGAAAGGATATTTAAATCCTCAGACAGGTCCCATTTATATCGAGGGTGCAGAACCCGGCGATACTTTGGCTATTGAAATCATAGATATCCAGCCCGACAGAGATTGGGCGGTAAGCTGTAATATCAAGGAATTCGGCGGCCTCGTTGCTACAAACGCCACACATCTTTTAAACAAGCCTTTGGATGAAAAGGTGTGGATATACAGACTTCAGGAGGATGGATCATTCCTTTGTGATTCCAACCCCAAGATGCATTATCCGTGGGAACCTTTTATGGGTACCATAGCAACGGCTCCCGAGTACGAAGCTTTATCTGCGCTTACCCCGTTTAATCAGGGCGGAAATATGGATTGTCATGATACATGTCCGGGAAATACTTTATATCTTCCGGTAGCTGTAGAAGGTGCGATGTTCTATACAGGAGACTGCCATGCAAAGCAGGGTGACGGCGAACTGATCGGAACTGCACTTGAGATTGCCGGAAAGCTTACGGTTAAATTCCATGTTATCAAGAACAAGAAGATTAACTGGCCCAGGATAGAGAATGAGGAATACATCATGGTAGTAGGTAGTGCCAGACCGATGGAAGATGCTGCCAGGATCGCTTATACCGAGCTTGTACACTGGATGGTTGATGAGTACGGATGGGATGAACTTGATGCATACGATGCTCTCGGTCAGGTGGGCGAGATGTATGTCGGTAATATGTGTGATACCAACTATTCCTTAGTTGCCAAAGTAAAGAAGAAATATCTCTGATAAAAAAGAAAGGGGACATGTATTATGCAGGAATTAACGATCGATGAAGTATTACAGAACGTTAAAGACAATGATGTGGAATTTGTCCGTCTTCAATTCACGGATGTTTTGGGACATTTAAAAAATGTGGCGGTCGATGAGGATTATCTTGAACACGCATTCAATAATAAGATCATGTTTGACGGCTCTTCCGTGGACGGATATGGAAGAGTGGAAGAATCCGATATGTACCTGCGTCCCGATCTCGATACATTTGCCATTCTTCCCTGGAGGCCTAAAACATCTCAGGTGGCAAGAGTGATCTGTGATGTGTATAAACCGGACGGATACCCCTATGAGGGTGATTCCAGGATCGCGCTTAAAAAGGCGATAGAAGAGGCCGAAGAAGAGGGATATACATTCCAGGTCGGATCAGAGTGCGAGTTTTATCTTTATCATACGGATGAGGAAGGAAGACCTACACTTTTGACACATGACAGATCCAGTTATTTTGATCTTGAGCCAATGGATCTGGGTGGAGATGTAAGAAGAAAAATATGTCTTTGCTTAAAGAAGATGGGATTCATAATTGAAACTTCTCATCATGAAGTGGGAAGCGGACAGCAGGAGATAGATTTTAAATATTCTGATGCACTGACTGCCGCTGACAATATCATTACTTTTAAATTGGCCGTAAAGGCTGTGGCTAAAGTAAACAATTTATATGCGACATTTATGCCGATGCCCAAGGATGATCAACCCGGATCAGGTATGCATATCAATATGTCTCTGGTGAAGGATGGACAGAACATATTCTATGACAGAAGTAATAAGAACGGAAACGGTTTATCCGATGAAGCACTGTATTTTATCGGTGGTATCATGAAGCACATTAAGGGACTTACTCTTTTAGCTAATCCTCTTATTAACTCATATAAGAGACTGGCAAAGGGTAGCGAAGCTCCATCATGTATTGCATGGTCAGAGCATAACAGAAGTCCGCTGATAAGAGTCCCTGATGCCAGGGGAAGCGCAACGCGTATCGAATTAAGAAGCCCCGATGCTGCTTCCAATCCTTATCTTCTTTTGGCAGGATGCCTTAAGGCAGGACTTGATGGTATTAAAAATAAGATCATGCCTCCGGAAGCTGTTGCCGGAAATGTCAGCTTAATGTCTTCTTCCGAACTTAGGGATGAGAAGATCGAAAGACTTCCGAGAACTTTGGAAGAGGCAATAAATGAGTTTGAAAAGGACGAACTTGTAAAAGAGGCAGTCGGACCGTATATTTCAAATCTGCTTGTAAAGATGAAGAAAAAGGAGTGGAGAGATTACTGTACCTCGGTTACCGATTGGGAAGTGGAAAACTACCTGTATGAATATTGATCCGAAAGGAGACGCCTATGAAATACAAAGCTGCTGCGATTAATTGCGAACCGATATTATATGAAAAAAAACAGAATATAGTAAGGCAGATGGAGCTTGTAAAGAAGGCTGCAAAAGAAGGAGCTAAGCTTATTGCTTTACCGGAGATGGCGACTACCGGCTACTGCTTTTATGACAGAGATGATGTAAAAGAAATGGTTGAGCCTGTTCCGGGTCCTACGACAGAACTGTTTGAACTGATCGCAAAAGAATATGATTGTTACATTGTTTTCGGAATGCCTGAAGTGGATGAAGAGACTGACCTTTACTACAATACGGCAGTGCTTGTCGGACCCGAGGGATATATCGGAAAACATAGAAAAACACACAGTTATATATCTGAGCCGAAGTGGAGTAAACAGGGCGATCTTGATCATCAGGTTTTTGATACTCCTATAGGAAAAATAGGAATGCTCATATGTATGGATATTCACTTTATCGAAACGGCCAGGCTTGAGGCTTTGGCCGGTGCGGATGTGATAGTACATATCAGTAACTGGCTTGCCGAAAAAACTCCTGCTCCATACTGGATAACCAGAGCTTTTGACGGCGGATGCTATGTTTTGGAAAGCAATCGTGTCGGGCTTGAGAGAACGGTGCAGTTTTCGGGAGGAAGCTGTCTTATAAATCCCGATGGTACCATTGCATCATATGCTAAAGAAAAAGATGAGATCGTATATGGAGAGATAGATCTCGATAAAGCAAGAGATAAGAGTTATGGCGTGGAAACCGATAAGATAGGCGACCGTCGTCCTGAATGCTATAAAGAGATAGCATCCAATACATATCTTTGGAATCCGTTGGATTTCTTCGGCTTATACGGATATGATCCGCTTCCCAAAGGAAAGAAATCCAAAGTTGCAGTATACCAGATGAAAACGACTGAAGACGATTCCGTGGATATCAGACTTTCAGAAATAAAAGAAGCCATGGCTGAAGCTGCGGATAACGGAGCTGAACTGATAGTTTTTCCTGAAAGAGCACTGACGGGCGGAGATACTTACAATCAGAAAAAGAACAATGCTATCGAGGAAAACAGCCCTATATACGATGAGCTTATAGAAACGGCATTGAAATACGGAATATATGCTGTAGTAGGACTTGCTACAAAAAAGGAAAACGTTTATTACAATTCGGCAGCTCTCATAGGACCGGAAGGAATATGCGGTATATATGATCAGGTACATCTTTCGGAACCGGATAAGTTATGGGCTAATGCGGGAGACAGATTCAGCCATTATAATACGCCGGTCGGAAGGATCGGTATAATGATCGGAAACGACGCGATGTTTTCAGAAAGCGGCAGAGTATTGGCACTTCAGGGATGCGATTTCATAGCAGCGCCTTCGGCACAATCGTATCCGAAGCCTTACGGACTTGATAAGACCATACAATGGCAGAACTATCCGATACCGATGGGTTACAGTCTGATACATTGGCATTTATGGAGAGCAAGAGCGGGCGAAAACAACTGCTACCTCGCATTTTCAAATTATGCCAACAGTATGACAGATTCCTGTTTCGGAAGAAGCGGAATATTCGGACCGGATACATTTGCATTCCCCAGAACGGAAGTAGTGCTTTCGACTGATAAGAGCGAGATAGGATATCTGATGATAGATACATCAAACTGTCCGGATTCTGTTTATCCGACGAATGTAGTAAGAAGAAAAGATCTTGTTTGTATGAGGCAACCCCTGTGGTATGACCCGATCATAAAAGGAGATGAATGATATGAAGGTAAAAATGGCAACCGTATGTATGAATGTGGCACTTGATAAGAAGAAAAACCTCGAAAAATATTTAGAGTATATTGATGAGGCATCAAAAAACGGAGCAGACCTCATTGTATTTCCTGAGCAGAGTCTTCAGGGATATCTGACTGATCTTACGGCTATGAATATGTCCGCCGGAAGTGAAAATGAATTTGAATATCAGTATGTAAATGCCGAGCTTGTTCCCGAAGGAGAATCTGTTAAAGCCGTGATCGATTCTGCTAAGAAGAATAACATTTATGTTGTATTCGGTATGACCGAAAAGGATCCCGATATAGATCATAAATTATATAATACGGCAGTGCTGGTAGGACCTGAGGGATATGTGGGCAGCTACAGAAAAGTGCACCAGCCGGATGATGAACTTCATTCATATTATGCGGGCAATGAATTCCCTGTTTTTGATACAAAGATAGGTAAGATCGGAATGCTTATATGCTATGATAAGTGGTTCCCGGAATCAACAAGAGAACTTACTTTAGGAGGAGCACAGCTACTTATCATGCCTACCGCAACCTGTTTCGCGGATGCGTCGAATCCCGATTATGAAAATGATTACGGATATTATACCTTTGAACTTATGGATAGGGTAAGGGCATTGGAGAATCAGACATTCTTCATTGCATCCAATCAGATTGGAATGTCGGGAAGATCAAATTATTTCGGAAACAGCAAGATCGTAACTCCGGATGGAAAAGTTGCAGTGGAAACCGGAGGAGAAGAAAAGATAGTTTATTATATTTCTGAGGATATCGCAGCTGAGATATACAAGGCAAAACATGCTTTTGCCGGTATGAGTTTCTTAAAAGACAGACATCCGGGAGCTTATCAGAGAATGGCTGTATCTTCACCCACAAGTAATTACAATTAACAGAATTAAGCATCCGTAATTAGGAGAGCTACATGTACCGGATTTTAATAGCAGATGACAAAGAGGTCTTTAGAAGAAAATTGAAAAGACTTTCATACTTTGAAAAAGCGAGTGACAGATTCAGCATCGTCGGAGAGGCTGGGAATGGACTCGAATGCCTTGTAATGCTGAAAGAAGATAAGTATGACATTGTCATTACCGATATACGAATGCCAATAATGGATGGACTGGAATTGCTAAAGGAGGCAAAGGATAATAACCTTTGCCCCTGTGTCGTTTTGTTAAGTGAATATGCTGATTTTGAATATGCACGCAAGGGAATCGTAAACGGGGCGTTTGATTATATCGTAAAACCTGTTACTGATGAGAAGATAGAAGAGGTTTTGAACAGGGCATATGATTTCCTCGAGAACAAAGAACCCGAAGAGAAGATAAAGGTAAATGAACTGGTTGATATGATACTGGACAGGTCTTCGGATTTTGATGCGAAACTCTTAAACTTTGCCAGGGAGAAACTCAAAGCAGATCAGTCGCCGAAGAATCTGTGGGATAACTGCTCAAAGATACTTGAGGATACTTTAAAAATGCTGGTAGGCGAAGAGAAGATCCTGGAGGAGTATTTGAAATATCAAAGAAAAGGATTCCCATCCTCCATGTCTTCAAAGGATGTAGTCATCTATTTTATTCTGCATATGGATGAACTGCGTAAAACATATGATCTTTTTTCGTTCAAAGATAAGCATCAGTTGGTACAAAAGGCGTGTGAGTATGTGCTCAGCCATCCGGATGAAAAGATCAATCAGCAGGAGATAGCTGAACTTTTATATACGAACAGTTCCTATTTCAGTCAGTTATTTAAGAAGGAAATGGGTATAGGGTTTAATAATTTTGTAAGTGCTTCAAAAATGGAATATGCCAAAAGGATCCTTTCCGGGAAAGATGTAAAAGTGGCAGAAGTTGCAACAATGACCGGTTTTACCGATGTGGACTATTTCAGTAAGGTGTTCAGAGTCTATACAGGTAATACTCCGATAAGTTTCAGAAACGGGATTTGAATATGAAAGATAGCAAAGCGGAAGTAATGAGAAAAACGTTAATATCTATATTGGCCGGTGTGCTGTCTTTGCTGCTTGCAAGATACAGTCTGTGCCTTGATGAAATCTACGGTATAAAGCTGGTTTGGTCTGTAGTTTTTTCATTATTGGTAGGACTGGCTTTTGAATGGCAGTATAGTATTCTGACGGTTATATCCGGTCTTATCTGGATCCCGGCGGTTGCAGATATCAATCCGTCCGGAGTGTATTCTGTGTGCTTATCGGTGTGTTTTTCGCTTTGGGTAATATTCAATGGTTTTATGATAAATAAAGAAGATCTGAAGAAACCATATATGGTTTATATTAAAGAAATGATATTCGGACTTATGACTGCCGTTTTGTTGTATTATATTCCGGCTAACCTGCCGGGGGTCGGTTATAACAGATTTATCATGCCGGGAGTAACGCTAAGATTAAACGTTATTAATTACCTGTTTACCATTCTTATGCTTGTTTCGGTGTCATTTATAGTATTTGAATTTGATGTTTTCAAGAAATATGTTTTAGGGGAAGAGGGAGAAAAGGATGTGTTGGTATACAAATATGCAGGGTTGACTGTTTTATTAAGCACTCTTTTCTATGTGTTTGATACCATTGTAGATAACATTTATGCAAGTTCAAAGGGAATACATCTTTCTTTTATCAGAGTGAACACAGGCGGAAGCATTAAGATAACCATCTTTTGTTTCTTTTCTGCCGTTATATGTAAAAAACTGATCGTGTCAAAGAGAAATCAGTTGGAATATGAAAGTAAAATAGAGTCATGGAACAGATTATTGGAGACACAGATAGATGAAAGAACCAGGGAACTTAAAAACGCATATGATGATCTGGAATCCTACAGTTATACCGTCTCACATGAGCTGAAAAGTCCTTTAAGAGAGATAGAAGCATATATTGAGATAATAGAAGAGGATAATTATGAAGCATTAAAAGAGGAATCTTTAAATGATCTTCGTTCGGTTAAAAAAGTATGTTCCGATACGATAAAGCTTATTCAGCAGATGATGGATTATGCAAGAGTCGGATATACAATACTGAAACCGGAGTATATCGATATGTATGATCTTATCGTAGACTGCGTAAGGGAACTTCGTGGTGAGAATCCACACAGGAATATTATTTTTCAAACGGAGAATATTGAGCCTGTGATCGGTGATGCTTTTCTGATACGTCAGGCGGTATATAATATACTTTCCAATGCCGTTAAATATACAGCAAAAAGGGAATATGCCGTTGTTGAAATATCTTCATACAAAAAAAGAGGAACTGTATGCTTTTCGTTCAATGATAACGGTGTGGGATTTGACCAAAACAGCGCAGATAAACTTTTTGAAGTGTTTGGCAGGCTGCATAATGAATCTGATTTTGAAGGAAAAGGTGTCGGGCTTGCAACGGTTAAAAAGATAATAAGCCGTCATGGAGGAAGTGTTTCCATAAGAGGAAGCCTGGATAAGGGATGCGAGGTGTATTTTGAAATACCCGATCTGGATTTTATGAAAAACGCTTGACAAGATATAGATTGATGTTATAATGATAGCATATTTATAGGAAACGAAGCAAAGGCGCTTCAAGTATGTATATATACTTGAAGTGCCTTTTTTGCGCGTACTACAAGCGATGCATGTTTGAACATATGAAGTCGCCGCAAGCTTGCTTGCAGGAGACTTTGTATGTTCGAACATATAGCGCGACAGCGCGACACCGAAGGTTGCGAAGCAACCGGAGGAATGCATCGCGAGTTTACAGGAGGATATCATGGACCAGATCAGGGAAAAAGGATTATACGAAGCGGAGTTTGAGCACGATAACTGCGGTATCGGTGCGATCATCCAGATGGACGGAAAGGAAAGTCACAGGCTTGTTGATGATGCACTTTCCATCGTTGAGAATCTTGAGCACAGGGCAGGAAAGGATGCTGAAGGAAAGACCGGTGACGGTGTCGGGATCCTGACCCAGATACCTCATGATTTCTTTAAGAAGGTCCTTGCAAAAAAAGGGATAGAGCTGCCTGATAAGAGACAGTACGGCGTAGGTGTATTTTTCTTTCCTGTTGACGATCTTAAGGTCCGTCAGGCGCGTTCCATGTTCGAGATCATCGTGCGTAAGCAGGGAATGGAGATCATCGCATGGAGGGATGTCGACATCACTCCCGAAGTCCTCGGAAATAAAGCACGCGAGTGCATGCCCGTCATCTCCCAGGTATTTATCAAAAGACCCGCAGGTCTTAAGGAAGATATCGATTTTGACAGGAAGCTCTATATAATCCGAAGGGAGTTTGAGCAAAGCAGCGTTAATACCTATATGCCTTCATTATCCTGCAGGACGATCGTATATAAGGGAATGTTCCTTGTGGGGCAGCTTCGCACATTCTTTAATGACCTTCGTGATAAGGATTACAAATCCGCGATCGCGATGGTGCATTCGAGATTTTCGACCAATACCGAGCCGAGCTGGAACAGGGCTCATCCCAATCGCCTCATGGTCCATAACGGCGAGATAAATACGATAAAGGGTAATGCCGATAAGATGCTTGCCCGCGAGGAGACGATGTTTACAAAGAAGTTCTCCACCGAGGATATGACGAAGGTCCTTCCCGTTATTTCCCAGAGCGGTTCCGACTCGGCAATGCTCGATAATACTTTGGAATTCCTTATGATGAGCGGAATGGATCTGCCTCTTGCAGCCATGATCGCGATCCCCGAGCCCTGGGCACACAATGATACCTTATCCCAGGAAGAGAGGGATTTCTATCAGTATTACGCAACGATGATGGAGCCTTGGGACGGTCCTGCATCGATCCTGTTCTCGGACGGTGATGTGATGGGTGCGATCCTTGACCGTAACGGACTTCGTCCTTCCAGATATTATGTGACAAAAGACAGAAGACTCATACTATCATCCGAGGTCGGCGTCCTTAAGATCGACGAGAAGGATATAGTAAAGAAGGAGCGCCTCCATCCCGGAAAGATGCTGCTCGTTGATACGAAGCAGGGCAAGCTTTTCTTAGATCACGAGATAAAGGAAAAATATGCGCTTTCCGCTCCTTACGGCGAGTGGCTTGACATGAGCCTTTTAGAGCTTAAGGATATACGAATCCCGAATGAGAAGATCCCTTCATATACGAGAGAGGAAAGAAAGAGACTTCAGAAGGCCTTCGGCTATACATATGAGAATTACCATGACGGCATAAGGAACATGGCATTAAACGGTATCGAGCAGATCGGCGCGATGGGTGTGGATACCCCGATCGCATCGCTTTCAAATGAGTACCAGCCTCTGTTCTATTATTTCAAACAGCTTTTTGCCCAGGTTACGAATCCCCCGATCGATGCGGAGAGGGAAAAGATCGTTACTTCCCGCACGGTCTATGTAGGTAAGAACGGTAACCTTTTAGAGGAAAAGCCCGAGAACTGCCATGTACTTAAGATCCATAATCCGATCCTTACGGACCTCGATCTTATGAAGATCTCGCATCTTGATAAGGAAGGCATAAAGGCAAGGAAGGTTTCCATTTTATATTACAAGAGCACACCGATGAAGAGGGTTCTCGATCATCTCTTTGTTGAAGTTGATAAGGCTTACAGGGAGGGCGCGAGCATCCTGATCTTATCCGACAGAGGTGTTGATGAAAATCATGTTGCGATCCCCTCGCTTCTTGCGGTAGCTGCCGTTCATAAGCATCTGGTAGATACCAAGAAATGTACCGCGATGTCACTCATACTTGAGTCCGGTGAGCCCTGCGAGGTGCATCATTTTGCAACGCTCTTAGGCTTCGGTGCTTCGGCTGTAAACCCTTATCTTGCTCATTCGACGATAGGTGAGCTTATCGACGACGGACTTTTGGAAAAGGATTATTATGCGGCTGTCGAGGATTATGACAAGGCTGTCTTAAACGGTATTGTTAAGATCGCATCCAAGATGGGTATTTCCACTATCAGATCCTATCAGGGCAGCAGGATATTCGAGGCGATCGGTATTTCGAAGGAAGTCATTGACGATTATTTCTCAAAGACCGTAAGCCGTGTCGGCGGTATCACCTTAGATGATATCGGAAGGGCTGTTGATGAGCAGCACGGCAAGGCATTTGATCCTTTGGGACTTAATGTTAATCTCGAGCTTACCGCAAAGGGAAGACATAAGTTAAGGAGCGCCGGTGAGAACCACAGATATAATCCGCAGACAATTCATATGCTTCAGTGTGCGACAAGAGAAGGCGACTATGAGAAGTTCAAGGCATATACGGAAATGGTAGATGCCGAGAAGACGGGATATTTAAGGAGCCTGATGGATTTCAATTATCCGGAGAATGGCATTGATATAAATGAAGTTGAGAGCGAAGAAGAGATCGTTAAGCATTTTAAGACAGGCGCGATGAGCTACGGATCCATATCCGAGGAAGCGCATAAGACGCTTGCGATCGCGATGAACCACCTTCACGGAAAATCAAATTCCGGAGAAGGCGGAGAGAGTGATGAAAGACTTGAAAGCGCAGGCACCGATCACGATGAGAGTTCGGCGATAAAGCAGGTTGCGAGCGGGCGTTTCGGTGTAACAAGCAAATATCTTGTAAGCGCAAAAGAGATCCAGATAAAGATGGCTCAGGGAGCAAAGCCCGGTGAGGGCGGACATCTTCCGGGAAGAAAGGTATATCCCTGGATAGCAAAGACGAGGCATTCGACTCCGGGTGTTAGCCTGATTTCTCCTCCTCCTCATCATGATATTTATTCGATCGAAGATCTGGCACAGCTTATCTATGATCTTAAGAATTCGAATAAATATGCACGAATATCGGTCAAGCTCGTATCCGAAGTCGGTGTCGGTACCGTTGCGGCAGGCGTTGCCAAGGCAGGCGCCGAGGTCATTTTAGTATCGGGCTATGACGGAGGTACCGGAGCGGCTCCTTTAAGCTCCATTCACAATGCGGGACTTCCCTGGGAGCTTGGTCTTGCAGAGACTCATCAGACTCTTGTTGCAAACGGGTTAAGAGACCAGGTCGTTATAGAAACAGATGGAAAGCTTATGAGCGGAAGAGATGTTGTCATCGCAGCGATATTGGGAGCTGAGGAATTCGGATTTGCGACAGCTCCGCTCGTTACGATGGGATGCGTGATGATGAGGGTCTGCCATTCCGATACATGCCCCATGGGTATCGCGACCCAGAACCCGGAGCTTAGGAAGAATTTCGCGGGTAAGCCCGAATATGTTGAAAACTTCATGCTGTTTATCGCAAGGCAGCTTCGTGAATATATGGCTGCTCTTGGCGTTCGGACATTAAAGGAACTTGTCGGAAGGACCGATCTTTTAAAGGTTAAGGATGGTCTTACCGGTAAGCAGGATCATATAGATCTTTCCGGAATACTTCTTGATATGAGCTCTGTGGAAAGAGACAGGCAGACATTTAATTTAGAAAGAAGATATGATTTTAAGCTTGAGAGCACCAAGGATGAAGCCGTCCTCCTTAAGTCGGATGAAGTTTTATCTTCCATTAGGAAGGGAACGAAGAGCGTAGTAAATATCGAGCTTTCAAATACCGACAGGACATTCGGAACCCTGCTTGGCGCAGAGATAACAAGGAATAATCCGGAAGGTCTTAAGGACGATACGATAACGATAGAATGTATGGGTGCCGGCGGACAGAGCTTCGGAGCATTTATCCCCAAGGGTCTTACACTTGATCTTACCGGTGATTCAAATGACTATTTCGGAAAGGGATTATCGGGCGGAAAGCTCATCGTAAAAGCGCCTGCGGATGCGGGATATGACCCTTCGGAAAATATCATGATCGGTAATGTAGCTCTATACGGAGCAACGAGCGGAGAAGCCTATATCGCAGGTATGGCGGGAGAGAGATTCTGCGTAAGAAATTCCGGTGCCACGGCGGTTGTTGAAGGCGTCGGCGAGCACGGATGCGAATACATGACGGGCGGCCGCGCCGTGATCTTAGGACCTACCGGCAAGAATTTTGCAGCCGGTATGAGCGGCGGTGTTGCCTATGTCCTTGATGAAGAGAACAAGCTATACAAGAATCTCAACAAGCAGCTCGTTGCAATGGAAAAAGTCGAGCATAAGAACGATATCGAAGAGTTAAAGAAGCTTATCGAAGCTCATGTAAAATACACCGGTTCCAAAAAGGGACAGAGGATACTCGATGATTTTGATAATATGAAGAGCTGCTTTAAGAAGATAATCCCGAATGATTATAAAGAGATCATGCACCTTATCGCAAAGAATGAGGAGCAGGGAATGAGCCGCGAGAAAGCACAGATCGAAGCATTTAAATCATTAGCGGGATAGATGAAACAGGCTTCCGCATAGGGGACGGTTCTCTAT
>DMCJ01000226.1:13183-14276 GCA_003446735.1 Lachnospiraceae bacterium
ATAGAGAACCGTCCCCTATGCGGAACGGAGGAGAGATAAAATGGGAAAACCTACAGGATTTATGGAATATGAAAGAAAGGACGCATATGTCGTTCCGGAAAATGAGAGGATAGGAAATTTTGAGGAATTTCACACAACGCCCGAGGTAAAGGATCAGCAGATCCAGGCGGCAAGGTGTATGGACTGCGGAGTTCCTTTCTGTCAGGCGGGGGCGCTTATCGCGGGGATGGCGAGCGGATGCCCGCTTCATAATCTTATCCCCGAGACTAACGACCTGGTTTTCAGAGGAAGTTTAAAGCTGGCATACGAGAGACTTTCGATGTCACATCCTTTTCCCGAATTTACCTCGAGAGTCTGCCCAGCACTTTGCGAAGCGGCATGTACATGCAATCTTCACTGCGCGGCGGTAACGACCAAGGAAAATGAGAGAACGATAATCGAATATGCATATGAAAATGATCTTGTAAAGGCTGCAAAGCCCGCGGCAGGAACGGGAAAGAAAGTGGCGGTTATAGGAAGCGGCCCTTCGGGACTTTCCGTTGCCCACTTTTTAAACATGCGCGGGCACGAGGTTACCGTATATGAAAGAAGAGACCGCGTCGGAGGACTTTTACGATACGGCATTCCGAACATGAAGCTTGATAAAAAGGTCATCGACAGGCGTGTAAAGCTCATGGAGGAAGCGGGGATAATCTTTAAGGTAAATACAGATGTCGGAAAAGATATAGATCCAAAGGACCTTATGAAGGAATATGATGCCCTGATCCTTGCCTGCGGTGCTTCGAATCCGAGGGATATAAAAGCGGAAGGCAGAGATGCTAAAGGCATAAGATTTGCCGTTGATTATTTAAGTGAAGTTACAAAAAGGCTTCTTGATTCCGATTTTATGGATGTACCTTTCGATCTTGCAAAAGATAAAAACGTGATCGTTATCGGTGGCGGCGATACCGGAAATGACTGCGTCGGAACTTCGATAAGATTAGGGTGTAAGAGCGTAACCCAGCTTGAGATGATGCCCTGCCCTCCTTCTGAGAGGACTGCATCAAATCCCTGGCCCGAATGGCCGAAGGTCCTTAAGACCGATTACGGCCAG
>DMCJ01000058.1 GCA_003446735.1 Lachnospiraceae bacterium
TAGAATTCAGATATGACACACAGCTCTTACTTGATAAATACATCTCCGACGGAGAAGATGCGGATGATGTTGCGGATAATCTCGTGGATGAAGTAAGAGATCATATCATTGATACTTTTAAAGGCGACTGCCTTGTTGTTGCAGCCGATTCAGGCGAAGACAAATTCGGAGAAAAAGCAACCTTAAAGCTTCATTTCCACACAAACGAGCCCTGGGACGTGCTTGAATACTGCAGGACTTTAGGCGAGATCTACGATATCGTTGTTGAAGATATGGACAGACAGTCCAGGGATCTTAAGGGTTGAGCGCCGGCACCGGTGATATCAATAATAAGATCTCATCGCGCCTTAGCGCGCTTCGCCTTCGCATGGAAACGAAGGGTGTATCTGCCGTGCTCGTACCTACCGCAGATCCCCACGGAAGCGAATATATAGCCGAACATTTTAAAGTAAGGGAATACCTGTCGGGCTTTACGGGCTCGGCAGGTTCTTTATTTGTCCTAAAAGACGAAGCCTTTCTTTTTACCGACAGCAGATATTTCATCCAGGCTGAGGCCGAGCTTAAAGGCACCGGCATACGCCTTATGAAAATGGGGACGCAGGGCGTTCCTCTTCTTTCCGACTTTATTCGTAACAAACTTGAAAATGACGAAGTTCTTGCTCTTGACGGATATATGATAAGCGCGGAATTTGCGGATAAGCTTACGGGCATAAAGATAAATACCGACTTTGACCCCGCTGCCGGAATATGGGAAGACAGACCTCCCCTTGCTTTTTCCGATCCTTATCCGATAGACGATAAATACGCAGGTGAATCAACCGAAAGCAAACTTAAACGAATAAGAGAAGAGATGCTTTTATCTGGATGCGACACTCACCTTATCTCTTCACTTTCGGACATTGCATGGATATGTAACCTAAGGGCTGATGATATTAAACATACCCCTGTCTTTTATTCCTATATGATCATAAAAAATGATAAGGCCGTTCTTTTTGCAGGACCCGATGTTTTAAATGACACTTGGAAAAAGACAAAAGATCTGCTTCGTGATAAAGGGATAGAATTACTTCCCTATTCCGATATAAACGAGGGTGTGACCGATCTCCTTAAAGAATCCGAGTCAATCCTTGTTAACGGAAAAGAATTAAATTTAAAATTAAAGCAGCTCGTTTTAAGTTCGGGCACAAAGATCACAGATAAACCCGATCCTTCAAAACTATATAAAGCAGTTAAAAACCCGGCTGAAATAAACGGAATGAAAAATGCGCATATTAAAGATGCCGTAGCTGTGACGCAGTTTATCATAAAGATGAAGGAATACGGGAAAGCCGTGAATGATCCTGCCTATGATGGCAAAGCGCTCACCGAACTCTCGGCTTCCGATATGCTCCTTGATCTTCGAAAAGAGCAGGAGGGATTTTCAGATGAAAGCTTTGATCCTATCATGGCCTTTAAAGAACATGGCGCCATAGTCCATTACTCTGCAAATAAAGACACTGATATCCCTATACGGGGAAACGGCCTCCTTTTATTTGATACAGGCGCTCATTATAAAAACGAAGGAACGACCGATATCACCAGGACGATAGTGATCGGCGAGGCAACAGCCGAAGAAAAGAGACATTATACACTTGTCTTAAGATCGCATCTTGCCATATTAAATGCAATCTTCCCGAAGGGCGTAAAAGGAAACAGCATAGATGCACTCGCCAGAGAAGTCCTTTGGAAAGAAGGTCTCGACTTCGGCCACGGGACAGGTCACGGCGTCGGTCATCTGTTAAGCGTGCACGAAGGACCTCAGTCTTTTTCAACCCCTAAAACGGATATTAAAAGAGAATATGTATCTCTTGTGCCCGGAATGATCACCAGCGACGAACCCGGGTTATATTTCGAAGGAAAATACGGGATAAGAACAGAGAGTCTTGTAGAATGCGTCGATCTTGCAAAGGCCGGAACCCGTAATGAACCCGATAAAAAATACGAGGGCTTTTACGGCTTTAAACCGCTTACCCTCGTACCGTTTGATCCTGATCTTATCGATGTATCCCTCTTATCAGATGAGGAGATACGATCCGTAAATGATTATCACTCCCTGATAATCAGGACTCTTTCGCCTCTTCTTCCGGAGCAGGCTCTTCAATCTCTTCGGAAAGTGTGTCGAGAGTTGAAGCAAGGAAATCCGGATCCTCAAAGTAATTGATCTTCATCGCATCCTTGACTCTCTTTAAGGTCTTTGCAGCTTTAGCTTCTGCTACTGCGCTTCCCTTTTTAAGGATCTCAATGACTGCGGGAAGATCCTTCTCATATTCCGCTCTTCTTTCTCTTATCGGAGTAAGTGTATCCTCTAAAACCGCATAAAGGAATTTCTTAACCTTTACATCACCGAGTCCGCCGCGCTTATAATGATCTTTGAGCTCCTCAAGGTTAGCATATTCGCCGGGAAGGAACTTTGCAAAATGATCATCTGTCGCAAATGCCTCAAGATAGATAAATACAGGGTTTCCGTCGACATTTCCGGGATCCGTTACCTTTAAGTGATTGGGATCCGTGAACATGCTCATTACTTTCTTTCTTACAGTCTCGGAATCATCGGATAAGTAGATGCAGTTGCCTAATGACTTGCTCATCTTGGCCTTGCCGTCTGTGCCGGGAAGGCGGCGGCAGACAAGGT
>DMCJ01000076.1 GCA_003446735.1 Lachnospiraceae bacterium
TTCCTGTGCCATTTTTTCTCCTTTTACCGTATTGAAACAATGATCTGATACATCTGATATTATAAGATCATTTTGGCCTTTGTGCAACCGTAAAGCGGAGGGATACGAATGGAAACATATTATGGACAACGTCGGGAGTTACTGATAAAATGTGAGGGTAGAGCGGGAAACTGCATCTATGGAAAAGATATTAAAACAATAAATTTTTTGTTCTGTTTACGATAAATCATATAAGACATAGGAGAGAACTCATGGATGGAATGAATCTTGAAAAAAGAAATCGGCAAATAACGAAATAGTTGTTAACGCTCCCGTGAATGAGCAGCAAAGATATGCATGGGATATTGTAGAGAATTATCAAAAAGGATCCAAGATAGACACCAAGGACGGAGCCCAGCACGATTATCTGGACAAGGAAAGCCTGTTTTCACTCAGGGATGAACTCCTTGAGGACGAAGATTCCAAGTCAAAGTCCTTTGAGAATATGTATAATCATGTAAACAATCTTGCCGAGCTGGCGAAATCAAAGGGGCTGAAGATAAAAGACAACGGCGAAGTGATGAATGCCAACTTTTTCGAAGTGCTCTATGAAGCCACCGCGTCGGTCAATTCATACCTCTTTAATCATTCCGGCAGCCGCTGGACCGAAAAGGGGGAGCGCAGGATCCAGGTTGCAAAAAGGCTTAAAAACATCCTTGATGCCCTCAGAAAAGAGATTAATATGGCCGAGAGTCAGATGTCGGAGGAAAAAGCCCGGAGATTAAACTATGCCAAGGAGGGGCTTTCCGTTAAGGAGATTGAGGAACGTGAGAAGGCTCTGAAAGATGAGCAGGATCTTAAAGACATTATGCAGATCGGAATGTCATATGTGTACGGGCCGGGTATGAAAAAGGAGGATATCAAGAAGGTCGGCAAAAAATGGCTGGAAAACGGCGTTACCGAGAAATTAAAGGATATGGCCCAAAACCCCAGGAATGAAAGGGCGCTGAGTGATCTTTTGGCAATTCTGGAAAATAAAGCAGAGTGGGAAATGGCCAATAAGATGGCTGTTAACCTGCTGACGGAGGATTCCAGGTCCGTTACCATGGATATGCCCTGGTTAAAAGAGGAACTCAGGGATTATATATTGGACAGGCTGACCGAAGAAGAAATGACAGGGAAAACAGATATTGTCATAAACAGGGCAAATGAGCTTATCAAGGATTTTCAGACTGAAAATGAGAAGAAGATAAAGGATCAGAAAGCAAGAAAAGATGCTATTGAGAAAGCGCTGGGAATATCCGCTTATTCATCCAATTTATACGATTATCCCATTGTAAAGGGCCTTATAGAGAACAGTGATGAAACAGAGTTTAAAACCTGGCTTGACAATATGTCGGGGACTGTCCTGGAAAATGATCTTTTGATACAGAGCACAATGGAATCACTCTATCCCGTCGGGATAAGAGATGCCATCGTGGAAAGACTCGATCGTAATCTGGGAGCTTTAAGAGCCTTCGGTACCAAGGAACAGATCCTCGATCAGATGAATATATTCTGCGAGATGCTTAAATATACGTCACCAAGGGAGCATATGGCCAATGAAACCCTGAAAAACATGATGAAAGATATGGGCATTGAAGAAACCTACAGGGACAGCTTTATCATGTCGGTGACCGGGAACAATCCTTCCGAATTTCTTGATTATGACGCTGAACACTGGAAGAAAAAAGGGAAAATCTTTGAAAAAAAATACAAAAGCAATATTTCGGCACTTACCAAAGCACAGGATAAGAAAGGACTGCTTCTCACCGAAGAACAGTGGGATATGCTGGAGAAGCTGGGACACAGTGCCGGAGAGCTGGACAAGGACGTCTTTAAGGACAGCATTCAGGATATCATAGCCGATAAGGACGAAAAGCTCGGAACCCTTTCCAGGAGGGAGTATCTGACCAAACGCAAATTCAGGGATGCCCAGAACGAACCGGGCAGGATCGAACGGGCTAAATACGAGAAACAACGTATGGAAGAGATCGGGGATGACCTTGGAGATCTTTTCATGGTTCAGTTTGCCAACAGTGAGCTGGATACGGCAAGTACGGCCGAAGCTGGGAAAAAGGCAGATCCTCTCCGTAAATACAGAAATCTTGATCTGGCATACAGGGGAGAAGCGCATAAGATTCAGAAGATCGAAGAAGATGAAGATATGCGATATAAGGGCAGGGTCAGGAATGTAAAGCGCCTGCTTAAAGAAAACGGAATACCCGAGGCCGAACTGAGTAAGTATGTCAACAGATGCAGGAAGCTCATTTCCGGAGTAAATGATATCACCGATGATATGACGGATGATCAGAGGCTTAAGACCGAACGCACCAATCTGGAAAGCTTCGGAGTCAGAACATGGGATGAAGCTCTTGAAAGATTCGTTATGGCGGCAAAGGTGTACAGTAAGCCACAGGGTAAGGCCAAGGTAGAGGAATACGAGGCACGTTATAAGAACGGACGCCGCATGATAGATGAGTATGATGGCGGCAAATATAAGGAATATACCGATTTTCTGGTAACCATTCCCGAAGTATACAGAGCCATGATGGATATGGACCGGGAGGAGTTTAACAGTTTCTGTGTCATCAATCTGGATGCCAAGCTCGGAAGCTTCATTGAAGGAGCGGGGCTTACCATGGCAAGAAGCGATGAAGAAAAGCAGAAAAGCCGGAAAAGCCGAAGCATCATTCCGTCCTTTGTCCGAAAGCAGTTTGCCTATGCCTATCTTAAAAATATCTATGAGGGAGATCTGGTGGGTGATGCGAAGTTTTTTGAGGAGCATCTCCGTGATTTTGAGAGAAGGATTTATTCTTCAAGTCTTGACAGAAAGAATTCCTTTGATGACAATATCAAGGCTGCCAGGTTAGCTGTTGAGAAAGCATGTAATAAAGATAAGATTAAGGATCTCAGTATCGTAGAGGCGTCAATTATCAGTCTTACGGATATGATGATGTCGGAAGAGGATTTCCTTAAGTTATACGACAGGGATGCTGTTGTTAAATATGCCTTAAATGCCTATGGGGAAATAAAAGAACACGTGGGTAAAGACCTGAATAAGGCTTCTGTCATGGCAAACATAAAAAACAAGTATGAAGATAAGAAAACCGACGATGATATTGCAGATGACGAGGCTAAAATAGCGGTCAAAAAGAAACGGCGCATCGGGCTTGAAGAGCGATATAAGCTCCTGGGCGTGGATGAGGCCAAGCTTGAAAAGATAAGACTCGGCAAGTCCCTGGTAAGAGTAGGGGAGAAGGGTCAGAAGCGTGTGGATCTTAAAACATCAAAGGCCGATACCATGCGCGGACGGATTCAGAAATATGCCGGAAATATCGAGCTCCCTCCCGTTTTAAGAGACGCCCTTGTGGAAGAGGGGGCTTCGGAGCAGTTCGGTTCGAGGCTCAGAGGCATAATGTGGGATAACAGCAAGCTTGTAAGGCATGCAACCGCCATGAACAAGATGTATTCCTTCCTGCGACAGGCTTCGGAAGATGATACTGCCATGTCCGATGAGGAAGCCCAGATGTTTATAGTAAGATGCTATAATATGCCAGAACTTCGTGCCGAGCTGTTTGATAACAAAGACGGTGTTGATATTCAGGCTCTCCGGTCGACATCCGACTATAAGATCTTCAGGGGTAATTATGAAAGGCTTATGGATTTTGAGTCGGTGGAAACGGATGATGGTATCCTTGATAACGAACGGATCGAAATGGCCAGAAATCTTCGTGCGATGCTTATGACCGGTGTGGGGCTTGTCAGCACGAGAAAGAATAATCCAAATCTGGATCCCACGGCATCCGAAGAGGAAAAAGACAACTATAACAGATCCATAGGAGCTGCCATATTCCAGAATGCCGAATATCTTAAGTACTCAGTCAAGGTAAATAAAGCTATCCGGCAGAAAGTCGAGGAGATCGAATCAAAGCTTGAGTATAAGCATTCGGAGCACGAAAAAGACCGGCAGGTTTATGCTGTAAGGACGTATTTTCTCAGTGAGATCGTAGAGGAATGCGACAAGGATGAGGATTTTGACGAAGACAAGTGGAAAGAACGGGTAGAAAAGCTCTACAGGGATAAGTATCTGTGGGGTAATCTGCTCTACAGGAAAAACAGTATTTCCTCGGAAGGCGTCAAAGAAGCGGAATCCTCAAAGATCGAATCCGGCTTTACGGAAGAATCCATCTCAAATGCCATTAAGGCAAATACATATATTTTCAAGGGTAATGTCAATAAGTACGAAATGCTCGATGAAGATCAGAAGAAATTCTTTGCCGTGGCCCTGATGATGATGGATAAGGGATCTATCGGCATGGGAACGGCCGGTACAAGCGCGCTTTTAGCTCCCAAGTCTGCAAACTCCGCAGACAGCGCCAAGATAGAAAAGGAGCTTGAGAAATACATTGCCGGAGAGCCTTACCATCTGGATATAGATTACAAGGAGGCTTTCAATAAGCTTGTCAATTACGGCGAGACAAAGTTCTTCTATATGGAAGGATTTGCTCTTTCCGAGTCTGCTTTTAACAAGGCACTCTCCTTTGCCCATTCCGTAACGGCACGAAAGATCGCCTTCGGAGAACGTGATGATGAGAGGCTGAACAACGGTACCGATTCCATCATTGCTGCCTACGGAAAATACGGAAAGGACCAGAAGCTTGAGATAGACAAGGTAAGCGGAGAATTTCTTTCCATCCACGATATCCGGGATAAGCTTAAAGAATATGCCAAAGCGGATCTCATAGACGGTAAAACGATCCTGAAACACGGACTGACGGGCGGAGCGGGGCCGGGTATGGCGCTCAGCTTTGCGAAGGATGCTTCTCACAATGAGAGAATGTTGAAGATCGCCAGACGCTTCGAAAAGATGAGCGATTTCGATCTGAAGCTTTTTGTCAGGCTCATGCAGTCAAGATCCGTTCTCGATAAGACCGTTATGCCCCGGGAGGAAGGAACCGACATTCCGGAATATGCCGATCAGCTGACCCGTAATGCGCTTTTTGATGCCCTCTGTAGTGAAGATGCCGCCACCAGAAGCCAGGTTATGGAAGGATTTGATGATGATGAATCATGCCATCAGGCATTTATCAATGCATTCAGTTTTCAGCTTCGTGACGACCTGAACTTTAAAGGAAAAGCGCTTACCGGAGATATGTACGCAAAAGGAGCGCTTAGCAGAAAGACTCTCGTGGACTGGAAGCTTGTCGAAAGTGCTTTTGCTTTAATGGATGAGATCAAGGAAAGAAGAGCTTTTGTAAGGGCCACAAGAAATGCGGGGGATCTTATAAATCAGAGCGGTAACGAACTGGCAATAGCAGAAAACAAAAAGTTCGAGGAAGAGTATAAGGATAAGACAAAATTTACCGAGAAAAAGTTTGAGTCTTATATCAAAAAGCAGTGTAACCGTGACGGAGATGAAGAAATAAAAAGAATAGTTGCCGGATATCATGCGCTGACGGATAAGGAGAAGAAGCTGTTCTTTACGGTCTTAAAAAGACGAGATCTGCTTGATATATCAAAAAAGAATTACTTTAAAAACTTTTTCGGAATGGCCGACAGGAACTATGTCAATCAGACCGACAGGGATAAGCTCATAGACAGGTATATCGATTCGTCAATTGGTGATAATGTGGGTATAAATCTTGAAGAGGGAGCATATTACGATGCCCTTAAAACGCTGTTTTCCACTCAGTTAAGCGACAGGGAGAAATTTAATTCCAATAAAAAGATCTCCGATATGGTGGCGTACGAAGACAGCCTTGTTGAGCAGCGCAAGACGGCAATAGACTGGAAGCTTTTCAGAAGAGCGCTTAACTTTGTTAACCGTGCTACGGAAGAACTGGAATATAAGGAAGGAAACGCGCTTTTATACAGGGGTGCGGGATTGTTGTCGGAAAACGGTAAAATATCGATGAATTACAGCTTCCTTCGCAGAAATTTCCATAAGACCGGTAATCAGTGGGGACGTTTCCTCGGAAGGGTATTTGTCAGGACCGTTTCCGATCAGCTGGAGCTTGACGATAAGCTTTCTTTGGTTCTTAAAGGTCTCAGCGTGACAAAGAAGGTTGCGGGATTCGTCGGTTTAACCGATATCGAAGAGGTCGATTCGGGTATGGACTGGTTAAAGAACAATGTATCCGGAATAAAAGGCGATCTTAAGAAAACCGCTAAATTTAACGGTGACCCCAATATCACCAAGATGAAGACGGCCAAGAAGAAAAAGACCGAGGAGGAGAAGGAAAAAGAGAAAAAGGAGGAAAAGGAAAGACGCGAGAACCTTCTGTATTTTGAACAGCTGAAGGAAGGAATAGATAATGTCATCGCCCAGGCCGGTTCGATAGAATCAGCCATGGTGGAAGTAGGCAAATACATAAGAGATAATTTTGCGACTAAATTTGAAGCCACCAAATCCATTACCGCCGTAAAAGAGATAAAGGCTGAAGAAGATAAGAAAAATCTTGTAAATAAGATGACCAAGGGTGCCAAAAAAGATACTTCACACCAGGATATCCGGGATTATGCGGAAAAAGGAAAAGAAATGGCATCAGCCGGAAAAGGTATATTAAAGTTCGCCGGCTACATCCCCGGCGTAGAAAGGGTAAAAGACATAGTTTCCTACAGCACTCAGGTAGTTGTGTATAAATTCATCAACGAAAGTATCCTGAAAAATGAGGTGGATCTGTCTGAAGTTAAAGGGGAAGATAGTGAAGATACGTTAAAGAAACAGGCCAAAAATATTAAGAGAGAGGCCGAAAAGGTTGCCGGTAATTTTATGGAGAGTGTGTTCAGGGATGTTGTCGGTGACGAGTTTGCCGATAATCTGCTGTCCCTTGAAAGCAAGTACTACAAGGATATCAAGAAAGTTGTGGAGGATCAGCTCGATCTTGCCACAAAGAGCATCAAATACGCCAAGAAATGCGTGGCTCATGTTACAAATGTGGCAAACGCCGCAAAGGGTATCATGGATGTTAAAACATCCAAAGAGATAGCATCTACCAAGAGAGAAGAGGATGATGAAAAGCTTGAAAGAGCAGGAAATGTAAGGCTGACTCCCGAGCAAAAAGCCAAGGTTGACAAAATAGTGAAAAAACACAGGGCAATGGCAGGATTGTCGGAGGAAATAAGCATAGCCGTACAGAGCTTTGATATAGCTGAAAATGTCATAAATCTCGCTTTTGATACGATGGATATGACGGGAGTAAAACTGAATCCCGGACAGGGCATGATCGCTTCCGCTATCAAGGCGGGTATAGAATTAGCCATGTTTGCTGCCCGTGTCGCTACCGACAGGTCTGCGCTTAACAGATATTTTATAGATACCGAGGCAGGTTCGGCGGTGGTAGATAAGCTCAAGGAAGGCTTCATCAAAGCGGGTAATAAGAAAAAAGCTGACCTGATCGATGAGAGATGCAAGAACCATAAAGAAAGCATGATTGACGTAAACACATCCCTTGTTGATCTGATCTCGGATGCCAGAGGATATGAGCATACAAGTGAGCTGATGGAAAATACCGGAATGAGCCTTGCACAGTCCATTGTATTTTCGGCAAGCAAATATAACCCCATGGCAGAGACAAGGATCACGGCGATCACGGTCATGAGTGTAATGGGACTTGGCAAAGAGGTAGGAAGCACTTCCGCCTCCACGGTTGAGAAATTATTTAAGGCGTTTAAGATGTCAAGATAAAAATGATTAAGATTACAGAGATTACAAATGATAATGTATCCGGATTTGAAGATATACTCGGTGAGGATCTGACAGATGACTTAAACCGGACTTTTTACAAGGGGATCGTCGCCTTAGATGGTGACGACCCTGTTGGTGCTATGGTTTATGAGCTTTTCGGAGTCGATTCCGAGACCGAGGATGTTATAAGCAGGATAAGGCTTATTGAAAGCCGGGACGAAGAGGTGTGGTCATCCTTATTGGACGGATACAGATCTGCTGCCGGTGAATTCGGGATCGCGAAAACCGTATTCGAGACTTCGGATGAAAATGCGGCGGCTCTGTTTGAGAGCCGGGGATTTACCTGCGAAAAAAAGAAGAGCGAGGATCTTATCGTCAAAGTGAGAGATCTGAAAAAAGCCAGGCTGAAATTAAATACGCGGATCCCGGCTTACTGTACCGGTATAGCGGATATTTCTTTTCTTCAGTTCAAAAATGCGATCAGGAGTTTTCTGTTTAAGGGAATAAAGGGCTCTGTTCCCGATATGGCATATCTTTCCATGAACTGGTTTGATGAGGATGTTTCTTCCTGCTGTCTGGCAGACGGGAATGATAACGGAATGCTCCTGGTCAGAAGAACGCCTTCGGGAATACTTAAGGTCATTCTGTTTACATGTCTGGGTCCCGGTTCAAAGCAGAATCTGGCTTATATGCTTATCCGCTCCGTAAATATGGCGCTTGAGATGTATACGCTTGACACACGGGTTATGATAAACTGCCGAAGCAAAGAAGTCTTAAATCTTGTGTCTCACATCCTTCCGGGACATGAGCGCAGCGAGGTATACGTACTTAGCAGGAAGGAGTCTGAAAATGAGACCTGATGATACTTCCCTGATAGCTTTATATTCCAATCTGTCCGCCATTACTATAGTTCCGGGTGTTTTTTATATGCACGTAAAGGCACACAAAAAAGGTTTATCGTAACGGGTTTTATAACGGGGTCATTAGACATAATATGAAGCATCTGATATAATTAAGCGGTAGCGCCTGCGCAGGCCAAACGTGTAAATCAGGATAATGACCGGATCCGTAAAGGTGAGACTATGGGTTATGAAGACAATATAAGGCGCGTTGTCCCTTATACACCGGGAGAGCAGCCCAAAGAAAAGAACATAATAAAACTTAACACAAATGAGAATCCCTATCCGCCTTCGGATAAGGTAAAAAAAGCCATAAGGGATTTTGATACTGACAGCCTGAGACTTTATCCCGATCCTAAATGTTCAAAGCTTAACAGGGCGCTTGCCGATTATTACGGGGTTGATGAAGATATGGTCTTTTCCGGTGTCGGATCGGATGATGTCATAGATGTCATCTTTACGACATTCTTTTACGGAAAGGATCCCGTATTGTTTCCGGATATAACATATTCGTTTTACAATGTATGGGCGGATCTTCTGCGCATACCTTATAAGGAGATCCCGCTTGATGATGATCTTCTTATAAAAAAGGAAGATTATATCGGGAAAAAGTGCGGCGGTGTCGTGATCGCGAACCCGAATGCTCCAACGGGAGTATTGCTGCCGCTTTCGGACATAGAAGATATCGTTAAGGCAAACCGTGATGTCTGCGTGGTGATAGACGAAGCATATATAGATTTCGGAGGAGAGAGTGCGCTACCTCTTGTAAGGAAATATGATAATGTCATCGTGGTGCGTACATATTCCAAGTCCCGTTCTCTGGCGGGCTTTCGTATAGGATACGCGATCGCGGATAAAAAGATGATCAGATATTTAAATGACGTGAAATATTCGATCAATTCATATACGATGAACAATATGGTCTTAGATGCCGGCGTGGCGGCGATCGAAGATGAAGAATACTTTAAAGAGACTGTATCAAAGATCATAAAGACAAGAGAATATTTAAAGGAAGAACTTGAAAAGCTCGGATTTACCTGTCCCGTATCAAAAACAAATTTCCTTTTTGTAAAGCATGAAAAAAAGAAGGCAACGGAGATATTTGAATATCTTAAGGATAACAATGTCTACGTAAGACATTTCAATAAACCGGAACGCATAAATGACTACTTAAGGATCAGCATAGGAACGAATGAGGAGGTTACGCGTTTACTTGCGTTACTTAAAGCTTTCGTGGTATGATGAAGGTTGTGGGGAGGTGTTTTGATGACAATAGGTGAGATCAAAGAAAGAATGCATGACGGAAGACTATATCTTCCCGGTAACGAATCATTGATGGAGGAGCAGGTCGCATATCAGGAGCTCTTGTACGAGTACAATAACTCAAGACCTGCCGAAGCTTTCAAGCGCATACAGCTTCTCGATCAGATGCTTGCCGAGGTGGGCGAGGGAAGTTACATAGAGCCGCCGCTTCGTGCCAATTTCGGAGGACATCATGTTCACCTTGGAAGAGGCGTATATGCAAATTACAATCTGACGCTGGTAGATGATACGCATATATATATCGGTGATTTCTGCATGTTCGGACCGAACGTTACCGTTGTTACCGCAGGACACCCCAACGATCCCGAATTAAGGGAAAGAGGATATCAGTTCAATCTTCCCGTTAAGATAGGAAGAAATGTATGGATAGGCTGCGGAGCCACGATCCTTCCCGGAGTTACGATAGGGGATGATTCGGTCATAGGAGCCGGCAGCGTGGTTGCAAAGGATATCCCTTCGGGAGTTCTTGCTTACGGTAATCCATGTGAGGTCATAAGAGAGCTCACCGATATCGACAGGGAATTCTATCATAAAGGAAGAAAGATCGATTACGATGATCTTCCGGAATGAGTATACTTATGAATATATGATTTATTTCACGGATAGAACAGGAGGATGACATGGCAGATTTAAACGATCTTAAAGAAGCAGCCGATAAGGCAAAAGAACTTGCAAAAAAGGCCGGTATCACCGAAGCGGATATCGATAAGGCAAAAGATAAAGCCATTGATATGGCAAAGGATTTCGTCGAAAAGAAGACGGGAAAGTAAGAGGAAGTTGCAAAATGGTCAAAGCTGTTGTAGGAGCAAACTGGGGTGACGAAGGAAAAGGAAAGATCACGGATATGCTGGCCGAAAAGGCTGATGTGGTCATCCGTTTTCAGGGCG
>DMCJ01000136.1 GCA_003446735.1 Lachnospiraceae bacterium
GACACCGCTTTTCCCGCTGTACATTGGGTCATGATGGGATTAAATCCGACAGGCTCGTTCACGCCGGCCGATGAGGCATATACGATGGGATTTGAGGGAAGAGAGGCAAAGAAAGAGGGCGATATGCGCCTCTTAAAAGAGCGTGCTAAAGAGCTTGGGCCGGGCGGGATCGCCAAACTGTACATGGATAAATTATCCGGGACTTTTGCCGACGGAGCGGGAGGATACCATTCCGAACTTTCACTGAGCAGGGACTACGGCATATTATGGAAATATGTATACGGGACGCACAGGGATTATATCCTTCTTTTAACTCAGCTTTTCTATCTTGCGTCTCTTTTTATGAGCTTATACATTGTTATTAACTTTATCAAAAAGGACATTTCGCCCGAGGCCTTTGTGATCATGCTTTTTGTGCTCGGGAGCTTTTTCTTTCAGATGATATGGGAGGCCGGTACGATATACAGCATCGGGATCTATCCTTATGTTTTTGCTCTTTGTGTATTGGGACTGAATGCAAAAAAGGAAGGCGAGGCGCGTAAAGAAGAAAATGACGATGTAAGAAAGCCGGGATTCAGATACGGTAATAAGTCAGGCTTCTTCATCTCGGCTGCAGGCTTTATAGCGCTCATTGCAGTACACTTGAGGTATCCGAGGGAATCTGTTATCGTAAGTGTAGATCAGTTCCTGTTCCAGGCAAATGATCCCATAGCCTTATCCGATGGCATGGAAATAAAGCAGAGCTTTGTAAGCGATAAGGATTTTTCGATCATTTCTTTAAAGGCCAGGAATTTTGAAGGTCAGTTTAATGACTCCGTTTATGAGGTAAGTCTTAAGGACGGAAACGGTGATCTCATAAAGACAAATGAGATATACGGGAAGGATATGACGGATTACGAATTTACGACCATGGATTTTGAAAACGTTCCCGGAGTTACCGATTATGAGATAAGCATCAAAAAAATAAGCGGAGAAAACGATCTTATATTTTTGTATTATGATACGGGCCATACAGATGTGTATCCGAAAGGAAAGATGACCGGGATCACCGGAAGCGATACGGCGGATCTTACATTTGAGGTCTATGATAAGGAGGAACCCGGAGAGTGAAACGGGAAAGAGACGAAGGACTTGATGCCGTTAAGGGATTTGCGATAATCCTTGTGATGATTGGACATTGCATAATCCTAAACGGACTGCATGATGAATATATATACGATGCGATCGCAGCGGTACAGATGCCGCTCTTTATGCTGATAAGCGGTTATATCACCGGCATGAAGAGGAGAAGCGCCCATCATCCCGAAGAGGTTTCCGAAGAGGAGGATGAGAATATCATCCATACGGCAAAATATCTCCGTCCGGATAAAAAAGAATATACCGGGATCTTTTTAAGAAGGACGTTGAAATATCTTCTGCCTTTCTTTTCATGGATGTTTATCACACATATCAAAAATTTTATCGAGGAGCTTAAGCTTCAGCTCTTTGCACTTGACAGAGGACTTTGGTTTTTGATGACGCTCTGGATAGTCACTGTTGTGTCAATGGTGGCCGAATTCTGCGCCGAAGAAGTTACCCACAGGCTCTGGAAAAACGAAAAAAAGAAACAGTATGAGAGGCTGTTTCTTATCGGTATAGACGTATATCTTTTTGTGACCGCGATAGTCTATTTCCTCTTCTTTTTACAGGAGAGGAGCGGTAATACTTTCTTAAGTCCGGCACTTACGATAAGGTACATGCCGTTTTACGTGCTCGGATTTTTGTGGGGTCTTTCGAATGTTACGATCAAGGCTGCAAGGGGTTCCGTCATAACGGTCGGAAGCTGCGCCTTCGTCTGTCTTATCGCGGCATTTGAAATGGTCGGCACTCCCGATCTTCCATCGCTCGTCATACAGATGGTGGCATCGCTTTGCGGAAGTCTTACGGTCTTTCTTATCATCAGGTATTATACCGGCGGTATATTTAAAAAAGCGCTGGCATTTGTCGGCGGATATACACTGGAGATATATGTCATACACTTCAGGTTTGCGCGTCTTCTGCGTATCGCGGAGAAAGGACTTATGCCGCTTACAAAAGAAGCTGTTGCCTGGGTCCTTGCTGCATTTGCTCTTATGAGTGTTCTTACGGCGGTTTCGATCTGGCTGATAAAGAAGGTAAAGATCGCGGATCTTATCCTCTTCGGGAATAACAGATACGGAAAAATAAATAAACCCCAGTAAAAGCGGTTTATTTGCGAAGCATCCCCAATATGTGGTATACTGTGCTCTATAAGATGATCGGAGGATAAGACGATGAGAGAGAGCGGGATCTTATTTCCCATATTTTCACTTGCATCTAAATTCGGTATAGGAAGTTTTTCGAAAGAAGCATATGACTTCGTTGATTTTCTGTATGAGTCGGGACAGGGATTCTGGCAGATACTTCCCGTCGGACCGACGGGATTCGGCGATTCACCTTATCAGCCTTTTTCCGCTTTTGCGGGGAATCCATATTTTATATCCCCTGAAAAGCTCATAGAAGAAGGCTTTCTGACATGTGACGAAGCCAATTCATTTGATTTTGGCGGAAATGTCGAGAGAGTGGATTACGGCGCTTTATATGAAAATAGGGAAAAGCTCCTTAAAAAGGCATATGAGAGATTTTCGGACAGGGTACGGAACGATAAGGAACTTAAAAAAGCATATACGGATTTTATCAAAAAAGAGGAATTCTGGCTTAAGGATTACGCTCTTTTTACGGCGATAAAAAAGACGCAGGACGGAAAGAGCTGGCTTGACTGGGAAGCTCCTTTAAAAAAGAGAGATGCAAAAGCCATAGCTGCAAAGGAAAAAGAACTTAAGGAAGAGACCGATCTTATCTCTTTCATCCAGTTTGAATTTGATAAACAGCTTCGTGCATTAAGAGAATATGCAAACAAAAAGAATGTCAAGATAATAGGTGATCTGCCTTTTTATGTGTCCCTGGACAGTGCGGATGCATGGTCGCATCCCGAAGTCTTCCGGATGAATAAGGACTTAACGCCCAAGGTGGTCGCAGGCTGTCCGCCCGATGCTTTCTCGCGTACGGGACAGCTTTGGGGCAATCCGATATATGACTGGAAAGCGTTAAAGAAAGACGATTACAGCTGGTGGGTACACCGCATAGAGAGAAACTACGAATTCTATGATGTGATAAGGATAGACCATTTCCACGGATTCTGCGAATACTATGCGATCCCCTACGGTGATGAGACTGCGGAAAAAGGAAAGAACGAAAAAGGACCCGGTATCGATCTGTTTGATTCACTTAAAAAGCAGTTGGGAGAGCTTAAGATCATCGCAGAGGATCTCGGGAATAATACACCCGAGAACGAAAAGCTCCTTAAGGATACAGGCTTCCCCGGCATGAAGGTTCTGCAGTACGGCTTTACCAGCTGGGACAGCTACTACGTAAATCACAGACATATAAATAACTGCGTTGTCTATACGGGAACCCATGACAACACTCCTACCATGGCGTGGGCTATGGAGATTAATGACGGCGAAAGGGATTTCGCCAGAAGATATATCAATTCGATGAACACGGATTTCGGCGGATTCGTATGGGATATCATAAGGGAAGCATACAGATCGGTTGCCGATCTTTGCATCGTCCCTCTTCAGGATTATCTTTGCTTTGGAAAGGAAGCGAGGATAAACACACCCGGAGTTTCGGACGGAAACTGGCAGTGGAGATTAAAGCCTGACTTTTTGTCAAAGGATCTGTCAAGAAGTATCAGAGGTCTTACCGAATTATACGGAAGAATACCGAAGGAGCCCGAAAAGGAGAATGAGTAATCCCATAAAGGACTGGTATTTTAAATACATGATAGCAAAGTGCCATAAGAGATACGACGAAGAGCTTCGGCGCTTCTCGGATCCTTACGGCATGTGGATCCAGGCAAATGAGGATCCTTCACAGACGGCTCGGGGTGCCCATCAGGACCCGAGGCGTTTTCGTGTATTTGTTTTGGAAGATTTCATAAAGATCATGAGGGAGCCCGAAGAGATAAATGAGGGCTGGCTTGCCGTAAAGATCAATCCCGGATGGATAAGCGAACCGTCCGATAAATGGAGTGATTTCTTTTCGGAAGACGGACCGAGGACTCCAACGGCGCTCATCTTCGGAGACGAAGATACACAGGACATAGAGAGTAAACGAAGGAGCGGAGCCTGGTTTAAACCGGACGACAGCCCCGAGACTCTTTTGTCCTTTTTTTATTACGGAAGCCTTGTACTGCTCCGTGGGAGCCTTGTAAAAGAGTCGCTCTCGACTTACGCTCCCTGTTATGACAAAAAGGAACTTGAGACATTAAAAAATGCCGATCCGGTAAAGGCGGACAGGCTCATCTTATATGATTTCATTCTCCATTATACCGAGGAAGCATATGCGAAGGGATATAAGGTGAGGCGTATCCCGGAAGTGCTTTTCCATGCCGATGGAGTCGGTGTGTTCTTAGAAGATCCCGAAGGCGATGAATATGTAAATCCCGATGCTTACTGGGGATATGAGCCCGAATATAATGCATGCAAGATAGCTGCGATAAGGCGAAGGGGGATGGGCGCATATATAAGAGGCATACCGAGGGGCAATAAGATATACTGCGTTCCCGTTTACGAACTTCCCGAGGATAAGCCCGAGATATCGGTCATAATCCCGTCTAAGGATCATCCCGAGCTTGTTATAAAACGACTCGATGAGCTTCGAAACAGGATGAACTATGACAATATGGAGATCATCGTGGTCGATAACGGCAGTAACGATGAGAACAGACAGATCCTCTGTGAAGCCCAGGCGGAATACAGATTTATCTACATGTATGAGGAGGCGGAATTCAATTTCGCTGCCATGTGCAATAAGGGAGCTGAAAAATCAAAAGGAGAATTCCTTTTATTCTTAAATGATGATGTCGAGATAACACAGCCCGATTTCATAACCACGCTCGTGGGTCAGGCTATGGCGCCGGGAATAGGCGCAGTGGGCGCAAAGCTCCTGTATCCCGACAGAAGGATACAGCATGTCGGAGTTACGGAAATGGCCGTAGGCCCTGCCCACAAACTGGTCGGAGCCCCTGACGACGATAAGGATTATTACTACGGAAAGAACGTTTTAAACCATAATGTCATAGCTGTTACTGCCGCCTGTCTTATGGTAAATGCTGAAGTATTCTTCGGTGCCGGAGGCTTTTATGAAGAGCTTAAGATAAGCTATAACGATGTGGATTTCTGTTTTATGCTCCATGAATCCGGATATCGCAATGTCGTAAGGAACGATGCCGTGGCGATCCATCATGAGAGCATATCGAGAGGCGATGACAGGAAGGATACCTTAAAGTGGAAAAGGCTTTTAAGGGAATCGGCCATCCTTAAAGAAAGGCATCCCCACACAATAGATAACGATCCTTTTTACAACCCGAATCTCGCAGGCTACAAGCCCAGATATCTTTGCAGTTATGAATATCCGTATGAGCAGCGTTTTAACACTCTTTTGCCCGAGGCCTTAGAAGATGATATCAAGAGTGAATGGTACAATAACTGCCTTACGATAACGCTTGAACACTGCGGACTTCAGAGGAAGCTTTCGGAGGATGAGGAGGATATCTATCTTATCGAAGGCTGGGCCTATGTTCTCGGTATGGATTCATCGAGATACGAAAGAAGTCTGATACTTACGTTTAACGATGAAGAGATCCTGACAGTCCCGATATATACGAGGAATCGTCCCGAGGTCGTGGACATATTGCCGGACGAGTCTCATGTGGGTCTTACGGGATTTGTCGTAAGGATAAAAAGAAACGATCTTAAGCGCGGGGAGTACAGAGTGGGTCTGCTTTATAAGGATCAGTGTTCGAGGCAGAGACTGTATAAAGAGTGTGAAAAAGTGTTGTATGTAGACTGAAAAAAGGGTATAATAAAGCTGTGTTTACAGGGAAATAGAATGACATTGGAGGGCGGAAGCATGACATCAAAGGAAAAATCAATTGTGTTAAAAGAGGAGATACTTAAGCAGTATAAAAGCATAAGAAAATTTGCCATCGAAATGAACATCCCTTACAGCACAATGGTCACCGCCTTAGAGCGCGGAATAGAAGGGATGGCTTACGGAACGGTAGTAAGGATATGTGAAAAGCTTAATTTAAATCCGATCTCCTTCAGACCCCTGGAAGGGGCTACAGTCTCCGAGCAGCTTCTGGAGAACCAGGTGATGAGCGGATATCTAAAGCTCAATAAGACCGGAAGAGAGCGGGTTCTGGAGGTTATGGAGGATTTTGCATCACTTGAAAAATACCGGGCATGAAAAGATGACTTTTTTAACACCGGGGAGCGCTGTCGGCGCTCCCTTTTAACTTGCCTGTAAACCTATAGATGTGCTATAATACGGATAAGTGTGTGCGTGTATCGAAAATGCCCGCAGACAACATAAAAAGCAATAAGGAGACTTAATATGAGAACATACCTTGTAACCGGCGGAGCAGGCTTTATAGGCTCCAATTATATTCATTACATGTTTAAGAAATATGATAACGAGATAAGGATCATAAATGTGGATGCCCTTACCTATGCGGGTAACCTCGAAAACTTAAAAGAAGTCGAGGGAAGGGATAATTATACCTTCGTTAAGGCCGACATCACCGACAAGGATGCGATAGCAAAGATATTTGCCGAGAATGATATCGACCGTGTAGTTCATTTCGCGGCAGAGAGCCATGTAGACAGGAGTATAAAAAATCCCGAGGTCTTTGTTCAGACAAATGTGCTTGGTACAGCCGTAATGCTCAACTGCGCAAGGAATGCATGGGAAAAGGAAGACGGCACCTATCCCGCGGACAAGAAGTTCTTACATGTTTCCACCGACGAGGTTTACGGTTCGCTTGAGGAAGACGGCGGATACTTCTACGAGACCACCCCTTATTCTCCTCACAGCCCCTATTCAGCTTCAAAGGCAAGTTCCGACATGCTCGTAAAGGCTTATATGGATACTTATCATTTCCCTGCAAATATCACCAACTGCTCCAATAATTACGGGCCTTACCAGTTTCCTGAGAAGCTCATTCCGCTCATCATCAACAATGCGCTTTCGGGAAAGAAGCTCCCTGTATACGGAGACGGAAAGAACGTCCGTGACTGGTTATATGTTGAGGACCATGCAAAGGCTATCGATATGGTCCAGGAAAAGGGAAGACTCTTTGAAACATACAATGTCGGAGGTCATAACGAAAAGCAGAATATAGAGATAGTCAAGATAATAATCGCGACCTTAAGAGAGGAACTCGATGATTCCGATCCCAGAAAGGCTCACGTAACGGAAGATCTTATCACTTATGTTACGGACAGAAAGGGACATGACAGAAGATATGCGATCGCTCCCGACAAGATCAAGGCCGAGATAGGCTGGGAGCCAGAGACCATGTTCGCCGAAGGTATCAGAAAGACGATCAAATGGTATTTCGAGCACGGCGACTGGATGAAGAATGTGACAAGCGGTGATTATCAGAAGTATTACGAGGAGATGTACAAATGAAAGGTATAATCTTAGCCGGAGGAAGCGGCACCAGGCTCTACCCTTTAACAAAAGCCATTTCAAAGCAGATAATGCCCGTATACGATAAGCCGATGATATATTATCCTTTATCGACTCTCATGCTGGCGAATATCAGGGACGTCCTTATCATTTCCACACCCAGGGATCTTCCGGTATTTAAGGAGCTTCTGGGAGACGGAAGCCAGCTTGGAATGTCATTTTCATATGCGGTGCAGGAGAGCCCCAGGGGTCTTGCCGATGCGTTCATCATAGGAGATAAATTCATAGGCGATGATGCCGCAGCCCTTGTCCTTGGAGATAACATCTTCTACGGACAGAGTTTCTCAAAGATGTTAAGAGATACCTCCGCAAGGATCGAATCCGAAAAAGGTGCGACCATATTCGGATATTACGTCAGAGATCCCAGGGAATACGGAGTGGTTGAATTCGATGAGACCGGAAAGGCGATATCCATCGAAGAAAAGCCCGAGCATCCGAAGAGCAATTATGCCGTTCCCGGTCTTTATTTCTACGACAACGATGTTGTTGAGATAGCAAAGAACGTAAAGCCTTCCGCAAGAGGAGAGATCGAGATAACAAGCATCAACAACGAATATTTAAGAAGAGGCACCTTAAAAGTCGAGACCATGGGAAGAGGTTTTGCATGGCTCGATACAGGTAATCACGACTCGCTCCTTGATGCCGCCGATTTCGTGGCTGCATTCCAGAAGAGGCAGGGCTTATACATCTCCTGTATCGAGGAGATAGCATATAAAAGAGGCTTCATAGGAAAGGAGCAGCTGTTAAAGCTTGCAGAGCCCCTTATGAAGACCGCTTACGGACAATATCTTACCGAGGTAGCTAATGGACTCTAGGGTTAAACGCCAGGTCATAGCATGTGCCATAACGATGATCGCGCTTATCGTAGCGGTGGTCGTCGGCGCGGATAAGATAAAGACTCAGAGAGAAAATGAAAGACGTGCGGCAAGAGAGGCAGCCGAAGAGGAAAGAGTCAGAAAGGAAGCCGAAGAGGCCGAAAAGGAAGCTTTAAAAGATTCCGTATACACGCTCTACTCTCTCGATCCCCACAGGGACTACAAAGCATTTTTAAAAGACGATCTTTTTTTTGATCCCGAAGTAAAACAGGAGGATCCCAGGAAAGAGATGTCGGTTTTTGTTTCCAGTATCATGCGGGATCTGAGAGTTAATATAGTAAACGGCTTCGGCCAGCTGATATCGGGAGACGAGCTTACGGTATCTGTCTGGGGAAGCGACGGAGTCATTCACAAATACAAAGACGCGGATAAGGACGGAAGCGTTTATATAGCTCCGATCGATCCCGGCGATTACGAGCTTTCGATCTCGGGCAACGATGCCTATGAGATGGAAGAGGGCCCGGTCCATGTAAGGGTAAAGGACCAGGTTGATTACACGGTCATAAACGATATATCCTATATGATAAAGACCGAGGACGAGATCGATGCTACGGTCGAGGATACGGCTGTAAACGAAGCCGAGCAGGACGCCGACGGTACCGAGAAAAACGAAAAATTAAAGCCTGAAGACGCGCTTTTCGGTATCGATGTCTCCAAGTGGAACAAGGAGATCGACTGGAATGCCGTAAAGGCGGACGGAGTGGATTTTGCGATCATCCGCTGCGGATACAGAGGATCAAAGAGCGGAGCTTTAGTAGAAGATCCGTATTTTAAAAAGAACATCAAAGAAGCGACCGGGGCCGGTGTCAAAGTCGGTATCTATTTCTTCACACAGGCCGTTAACGAAGTCGAAGCTGTCGAAGAAGCCAGCATGGCTCTTATGCTCATAAAAGATTACGATGTTGATCTCCCCGTCTTTATCGATACGGAAGGAGCCGGAGGAGCGGGAAGAGCAGATGCCCTCGATAAGGATATGAGGACAAAGGTCTGTGACAGTTTCTGCAAGACGGTGGAGAATTCAGGTTACAAAGGCGGAGTTTATGCCAGCAAAAACTGGCTTATAAATAATATCGATCCCAAGGAATTAAAGGATCACACAATATGGCTTGCACAGTATTCGAGCAAGGCCACTTATGACGGAGATTATGACCTGTGGCAGTACACTTCGGCCGGCACCATAGACGGTATAGGGACGAGAGTGGATCTGAACCTTTCCTACAGGCAATATTAAAATGAACACTGATTCGGAAAAAAGCACGGAAGAGCTCCTTGAATATTACAAGGACGCCCTTGAAAGAGAGAAAAAAAGAAATACAGAGCTTATAGCGGATCTTGCCGATGCGGAGAGTAAGAACGAGGAGCTTACCGCCGCATTAAAAAGGATAAAGGGTAATCCCCTTTGGAAACTGAGTAAGCCCCTGAGGGTTGTGATGCACTTCTTTATCAGGAATTTCCAGAGGCTTAAAGCGCACGGGAATCCCAGAGGGATCGCTGTAAAGATAAAGAGCAAGATCATCGAAAAGAAGGCGGCCAAAAAGCACGGCACAAAGAGCTTTCCCGATGAAAAGGAAGCAAAGCGTCAGAGAGAAGAGAAGTTTGATAAGGATATCACGATCTCGATCCTGGTGCCTCTTTACAATACGCCCAAAAGATTCTTAAAAGAGATGATAGAATCCGTTACCGCCCAGACTTATCTGGGGTGGGAATTATGTCTTGCGGACGGATCCGATAATGAGCATTCATATGTTGAGACCATATGCCGTCAGTATGCCGAGATCTATCCCGGCATCAAATACATGCGCCTTGAAAAGAACGAAGGCATATCGGGTAATACCAACGAATGCTATAAGATGGCGACCGGTCAGTATATCGGACTTTTTGATCATGATGACATCCTTCATCCGAGTGTTCTTTATGAATATATGAAAGTCATCTGCAATGAAAATGCGGACTATATCTATTGTGATGAAGCAACCTTTAAAGGCGGCAGTATAAACAACATGATCACCCTTCATTTCAAGCCGGATTTTGCACCGGATAACTTAAGGGCGAACAATTACATCTGCCACTTCAGCGTATTTTCAAGAGACCTTCTTGAAGGCACCGAGCTTTTCCGTACGCGCTTTGACGGAAGTCAGGATCATGATATGATACTCCGTCTTACATCAAGTGCAAAAAAGGTGGTCCATGTGCCCAAGCTCCTTTATTACTGGAGATCGCACAAGGGCAGTGTCGCAAGTGATATCAGCGCCAAGACCTATGCGATAGAAGCGGCAAGAGGAGCGGTTGCCGATCATCTTGCGAAAGCCGGCTATAAGGATTTTAAGATCGAAAGCACAAGGGCGTTTGAGACCATATTCAGGATAAGGTATTCTCTTACGTCTCATCCGCATGTTACGATACTGATCCCCAATAAAGATCATTTATATGATCTTAAAAGATGTATCGACTCGATCCTCGATAAGACCACTTATGATAATTACGACATCATAGTCATAGAGAATAATTCCGAAACCGAGGAGATAAAAGAATACTATAAGGAGATTGAAAAACATCCCCTTATATCCGTGGTTACCTATGAGGGAGAATTCAATTATTCCGCGATAAACAACCTCGGAGCATCGAAGGCAAAAGGCGAATATCTCCTTCTTTTAAACAACGACACCCAGGTTATCACGGTCAACTGGATCGAAGAGATGATGATGTACGGCCAGCGCGAAGATGTCGGAGTCGTAGGAGCAAAATTATACTATGACGATATGACGATACAGCATGCGGGGATAGTTCTCGGGCTCGGAGCTCACAGGACGGCAGGCCACACCCACTACAAAGTTCCCAAAGAGAATGTGGGATATATGGGCAAGCTCTGTTATGCGCAGGATGTATCCGCGGTAACGGGTGCATGCATGTTGGTCAGAAGATCGCTCTATGAAGAATTAAACGGTCTTTCCGAAGAATTCGCCGTAGCATTAAATGATGTTGATTTTTGCATCAGAGTCAGGGAAAAGGGGCTTCTTATCGTATTTACTCCCTTTGCCGAGCTCTATCATTTTGAAAGCAAATCCAGAGGCTCGGATCTTAAGAGCGGAAAGAAAAAGAAACAGACAGAAGAAAACAATACCGATAAAAATGCGGAAAGGTACAATAAAGAGGCTGCCGCTTTCAGGAGAAAATGGAAAGATATCCTTGAAAAGGGCGACCCATATTATAACGTGAATTTCACTCTCGATCGGAGCGATTACTCGTTAAGACTATAAAAATAAAAGTAAAAAGGAGATCAAAAGATGGGTTACAGGGAAACATTTGAGGAATGGTTAAACGACGATTATTTTGATGCAAAGACCAAAGAGGAACTTCTTGCAATAAGAAATGACGAAGCGGAAGTGGAAGACAGATTCTATCGCGATCTTGAATTCGGTACCGGAGGACTCCGCGGTGTCATCGGAGCCGGCACGAACAGGATGAACCTCTATACTGTCAGAAAGGCTACACAGGGTCTTGCAAATTATATCATAAAGCAGGGCACCCAGGCTAAGGGCGTTGCGATAAGCTGTGATAACAGGAGATTTTCTCCGGAATTTTCGCTTGAAGCTGCTCTTTGTCTTGCGGCTAACGGAATTCACGCTTATCTTTTTGAATCACTTCGTCCCACACCCGAATTATCCTATGCGGTAAGATATCTCGAAGCTACCGCCGGTATAATGGTGACGGCAAGCCATAACCCTCCCGAGTATAACGGATATAAGGTATACTGGGCAGACGGCGCGCAGATCACATCTCCCTTGGACACCGATATCATCGCTGAGGTAAGAGCCGTTACGGACTTCCATGACGTAAAGACCATGGGCAGGGATGAGGCGATCGAAAAAGGTCTTCTTACGATAATAGGAAAAGAGATAGATGATGCTTATATGGTCGAATTAAAGAAGCAGATCATCCATCCCGAGATCATCGACAAGGTAAAAGACGATATCAAGATCGTTTATTCTCCCTTCTGCGGAACCGGTCTTATCCCTGTTACGAGAGTTCTCTCGGAGCTCGGATTTAAGAATGTATACCTCGTAGAAGAGCAGAAAGGACCCGATCCCGAATTTACCACACTCGAATATCCCAACCCCGAGGATCCCAAGGCATTCGAGCTCGCACTTAAGCTTGCGAAAGAGAAAAACGCGGACATCGTCCTTGCGACCGATCCCGATGCCGACAGACTCGGTGTATATGCACTTGATACAAAGAGCGGCGAATATGTTCCCTTTACGGGTAACATGTCCGGAATGCTGATCGGCTGGTATATCTTAAACGAAAGAAAGGAAAACGGAACTCTTCCTTCCAATGCTGCTCTTGTTAAGACCATCGTTACCACGAACCTCTGCGACAGGATCACCGAAGATTACGGTGTTAAGCAGATCGAAGTACTTACCGGATTTAAATATATCGGCGAGCAGATAAAGCTCTTTAAGCAGAACAATACCTATGAATATGTATTCGGTCTTGAGGAAAGCTACGGCTGCCTTGCGGGAACACACGCCAGAGATAAGGATGCCTGCGTAGCGGTTATGTGCTTATGCGAAGTAGCTTCCTACTGCAAGACAAAGAATATGACCTTATGGGATCTCATGGTACAGATCTATGAGAAGTACGGCTATTACAAAGAGGGTCAGCATGCCGTTACGATGAAGGGCGTTACAGGTCTTCAGAAGATAAAGGATATGATGGAAGGCTTCAGGAACAATCCTCCGAAGAACTTCGGAAGATTTAATGTCACATCTTTCCGTGATTATGAAAAGGATGTCGTTATAAATGCAGACGGCACAAAGACGACCACCGGACTTCCCAAGTCAAACGTGCTCTATTTCGAGCTTGAGGATGATTTCTGGGTATGCATGCGTCCTTCGGGAACAGAGCCCAAGATCAAATTCTACATGGGTGTAAAGGGCAAGGATCTTGCCGATGCGGATGCATTATTTAATGAATTAAGGGACGGGGTTTTAGCCTTGGTTAAGGAGTGACATGAAAAAGCTTTTTGCGCAGATAATGAAGTTTGGCATCGTGGGAGTGATCTGCTTTCTCATTGATTACGTCATAACACTCGGAGTTTCGTGGGCGCTTCGCTTAGGAGGAATGGGTGTTAAGAATGCGGCACTTATAGGAGCCATTTTCGGATTTACAATATCCGTCGTAATAAATTATATCCTCAGCATGAAATATGTTTTCACGCGCAAGGAGGATATGGACAGGAAAAGGGAGTTTGTGATATTCGTTATCTTAAGCCTTATCGGCCTTGGATTAAACGAGCTTATCATTGCTTTTTCCATAGACGTGGTATATGTTCATATAAGCGCGCTTGCCGGGATCTTATCGCCGGGTATGGCTACGGCATTTGCCAAGATCGTTGCTACCGGTGTCGTGATGGTATATAACTTCATTACCAGAAAGATGTTCTTAGAGCAGAAGGAGGAGAAAACCGAGGATGCCGAGACTAAAGAAGGATAAGATGCTTTTATTTATTCCCGCATATAACTGCGAGAAACAGATAACGAGAGTACTTGACCAGTTAAATGAAGAGGTTGTCTCATATTTTAACGAGATACTCATTGTTAATAACAGGAGCACGGACAATACCGAAGCTGTTGTTCTTGAGTATTTAAAGGAGCATAAAAAGCTTCCCGCAAAGCTTATAAGGAATGACGAAAACTACGGTCTCGGAGGCTCACAGAAGATGGCATTCCACTATGCCGTTGAAAAGGGATATGACTATGTCTGCATGCTTCACGGTGATGATCAGGGTAATATCCATGATTTTCTTCCCATGCTTAAAAAGGGCATACACAAACAGCACGACTGTGTGCTCGGAGCCCGTTTCATGTTAGGCTCTAAGCTTTACGGCTATTCCAGGTTCAGGACTTTCGGAAATATAGTTTATGATTTCATCTTCGCTTTCGTAACAAGAAGAAGGATATTCGATCTTGGAAGCGGACTTAATCTTTATAAGACATCAATGCTTAAGGATTACTTCTTCGAGAAGTTTCCCGATAATCTCATGTTCAATTATGTGATGATACTCGCATCGCATTATTATGATCACGATATCATCTTCTATCCGGTAAGCTGGAGGGAGGATGATCAGGTGTCCAATGTCAAGATGATGAATCAGGCGATAAACGTTCTTAAGATGGCTTTTGAGTATTTCATAAATAACGAGGCCATTCATAAAGAATACAGGGATAATCCCCATGACGAATATACGGGTAAACACATAAAGGAGCTTTGATCATTTCATGTGGATCTATTTTCTGCTTTTCTTAACAGGATTCATATTGGTTCATTTCTGCAAGATGATGAGGCTCTATCTTGTGCTCATGGAGCATGGGATAAGCTTCCCGAGATTTGTGGTGATGTATTTGGAGACCACACTTGTCAATCTCATCGTGCCGTTTAAGATAGGCGAGATCTTCCGTGTGCTTGTCATAAGCAAGGAGACAAAGCACTGGCAGGTCGGTATCTTAAGCGTTATAACCGACCGCTTTTTTGATACGCTCGCTTTATGCGCGATCCTGATCCCGGTGGATATCTGGTATTTGGGAAGATTAAGCCCGATCACCTGGATCTTCCTGGCGATCCTGTTTATAATCGTCATCTGCTATGTTTCTCTGATGCCCACATACGGATATTTAAACCGCTACATAATAATGAGAAAAAATTCGCCCCGTTCGATGGCTGCATTAAGAGGTCTTGATACGATCAAAGACTGGTATGATTTTACCTTAGATCTCATAAGAGGACGATTTGCACTTATCACTACTTTCTCATTTATGGGATGGTTTTTCGAGATCGGAACTCTGGCGGCTTTTGCAACATGCCTTAAGATGAAATTCGATGTGGGAGACTTCATAAATTATATTCAGGCGATATTCGCATTCGGAAGCAGCAGGCTTCTTAACAAATATACGGGAATTAGCATTTTACTGATGGGTATAGCTGCATTTATCGGAATAGTCGTATTTATGTCGCGTCCCGAAAGGAAGGTCAGATGAAGAATATAACCGTTATCTATGATGATACCGTAAAGCCGGACAGAGAGATAAGATCCGTGACCGGAGACAAGAGCTACGGTGAGACTATATTTAAAAGGATCACTTTAGCGGAGCGTACTGCCACGGTCCTGAAAAAAGAGAAAGCGGTAAAGCGCATAATTGTATTAAAAAATAAGGATGATCTTTATGATCTGAGTGAAAACCTCGTATCCGCAAGGACGGATGCAATAGTATATCTTTATTCCAATTTCGCGATCGCAAACGAGAAGGAATTCCTCACCATATTGAAAAAAGCATGCTTTGTAAATGAGGAATATACCGCATTCTGCGATAAGAAGGCCGCGCTTGATATCTTCCCCGATGCTGATTCATGCTTAAAGAACATATCACTTCTTACCGACCGGGAATACAGCGCATTAAAGATAGATAACAGTGCTTTTTCCGATCTTTCGCTTAGGAATAATTTCCTTAATTTCATCACCGGCGGATTTGATGCCAGATTCTTTAATGCTCTCGAAGGTGATGAATATACAGTCACAAAGAGATCCAATAAAAAAGAAAAGATAAAAGCCGAATATGAATTCTATAAGCTGCTTCCCGATGATATGAAGCAGTGGTTCGTTGAGCCTTTTGATTATAACGAAGATGAAAACGGTGCGTCATATACGATGGAAAGATATCATATGACCGATGTTGCCATAAGGTTTGTTCACGGTGCGGTAGATGATGATGAGCTTGGCGATATATTAAGAAAGCTGTTTTATTTCATTTCCAAAAGAGCAAGCAGAAATGTTAAAGCCGAGGAAGGAAAACGCCTTGCCGATGAACTCTATCTTACAAAGCTCGATAAGAGGATGGAAGAGCTTAAGAAGGACGGAGCATACGAGAAATACGATCTTCTTTTAAAGACCGGAACGAAATATAACGGAATGGAAGAAGTCATCGGGCTTTATAAGGAGCTTTATAAAAAGCTCTCGGGAAGAAGAGAATATACTACCCTTTCGATCGGACACGGGGATCTTTGTTTTTCAAATATCCTTTACAGCTCGGAGGCATCGCTCCTTCGCCTTATAGATCCCAAGGGAGCTCTTAACGAAGACGAGCTTTACACCGATCCGTATTATGATGTATGCAAGCTTTCCCATTCGGTATGCGGAAGCTATGATTTCTTCAACAGCGGACTCTTTGAGGTTTCCTATGACAGGGATCTTAGATTAAATCTTAAGATAGATTCCGATGAAGAAGAAAAGATAAAGATATTTAAATCCTGTCTTTCCGAAAACGGATATGATTATGATCTTGTAAGGGTTTATGAAGCCGGATTGTTCCTCTCCATGATGCCCTTCCATATGGATCAGCCCGGAAAGGTACTCGGATTTTTGTTAAATGCCATAAGAATAATGGAAGAGGTTAAAGAAAGTGGAATTTGAAGGACTGACATTCTGTTTTGATATCGACGGGACGCTTTGCCCGATCAAGAAAAAGGAAGAAGAATATATCGATCTCGTACCCTATAAGGCCATGGTCGATAAGATAAGGGAATATAAAGCGGGGGGAGCCAAGATCGTTCTTTTTACATCCCGTAACATGAACAGTTACGGCGGTAATATCGGTCTTATAAATGCCAATACCGCAAAGGTGATCTTAAAATGGCTTGAGAAATGGGATATTCCCTATGATGAGATAATCTATGGAAAGCCCTGGCCCGGACATCACGGATTCTATGTGGATGACCGCACGATAAGACCGGACGAATTCTTATCACTATCCGTCGAAGAGATGGATGAGGTCTGTGCAAAGTCCAGATGTAAGGAATAATGAAGAGGGGCATAAGGGATGCAATAGCATTTGCGGTTGCCTTTTCGCTGGTAGCGTGGCTTGTTGTGGCGCTTTCTAAGCCCGGAGATGACAGCTTTGCCAAAGCAGTGGGAGCCGAAAGACTTAATGAATTAAAGTCCGGCAGGGAGTTAACACAGGATGAGCTGATCCTTAAGATAGGAGACAGGAGTTTTTTAGCAGATAACGTCACAAAGACCTTCACTGTCACCGTTGATCTTAATGAAGATAACTGGGATCTCGGGAAGATGAGCGGAAGGTTTAAGGACGGCAGCAGCGCTGAGATATATTTTGAGGAAAGCTATAAGAGATACGATAAGAAAAGCGTGGTATTAAACGGAAAGAGATTTAAGTTCATCGCCATAAAAGACGGAAGATCCTATGCTGAATATGATCTTGTCTTTGCCCGGCCTCTTAAGTAAAAATATGGAATATCGTCACGAATACAAATACATATTATCAAAGACCGATGCGGCCGTTATAAAGGAAAGAGTGGCAGCAGTATTAAAAGCGGATCCACACGGCGAAAACGGATATGAGGTAAGAAGTATCTATTTCGATGACGAGAGGGATACATATTACTACCAGAATGAGGACGGAACCGATCCGAGAGTAAAGTTTCGTATAAGAGCCTACGACGGGAGCGACAGATATCTTGTTCTTGAAAAAAAGATAAAGAAGAACGGGATGACTAAAAAGCTTCAGAAGGAGATAAGTTTAAGAGAGATGAATCTCCTTATGGGTGAAGGGATCACCTCCGTTTTTGCGTCAAAAGACGGCGGAACGGCCGTAAGGGAGCATAAGGCTAACGGCCCGGGCGAGGATCTTTTCAATGAGCTCATGATACTCAGGGATATAAGGCTCATGCGTCCGAAGGTAATAGTTTCCTACCACAGGACTCCTTTTATAGAAGAGAGCGGAAATGTCCGAATAACCTTTGATGACGGGATCTTATCCACGGCTGATATGGGGGAATTCTTTAACGAACATATCCACGGCAGGAATGTCCTTAGGGAAAATGAGACCCTGATGGAACTTAAATTCGATGAATTTTTACCGGAATATATAAAAGAGGCGCTTGAATGCGGATTTCTTAACCGGATAACATTTTCAAAGTATTATTTGTGCAGGAGATATCATTTATGAGTTTTTCGGATATTTTTAAAAAATCATTTCTTGAGGGATTTCAGGGAGGAAACATCACGGTCGGAAGAGTTGCGGTAACTCTTATCGTAACTGCCATTATCGGCATGTATATATTCCTTGTATATTACGCTTCCACAAAAAAGAGCTTTTATCAGAAGAGTTTTAATATCTCATTAGTGCTTGTTGCGGTCATAACTTCGGCCATCGTTCTGGCGATGCAGTCAAACCTTGTGATCTCCTTAGGTATGGTCGGCGCCCTTTCCATCGTACGTTTCCGTACGGCCATCAAGGATCCTACCGATCTTGTATTTTTGTTCTGGGCCATAAGCGTAGGAATAATCTGCGGCGCGGATCTGTATTTTATCGCCATAATCACGAGCCTGGCCGTTACAGCGGGGCTTTTTGTGTTAAGCTTAACCCCGGTCGGAACTGCGGCTTCGCTTATCATAATATCGCTTAATTCCACGACCAAAGAGGAAGATATATTAAATGCCGTAAAGGAGCACAGCAGAGTATGTAAAGTCCGCTCACGTACGGTGACGGGAGAGGATAAGCGTATGATCGTGGAATGCAAGCCTGAAAGAGAAGAAGAACTTGTAAAGAAGATAAATGATGTAAACGGTGTTTTCGGTGTGACACTTATGGAGCATAACGGAGAAGTGACTCTGTAAGAAAAAACTGATAAAAAGGAGATTAAAGATGCAGATCGTTATAACCATGGCGGGTCTTGGCTCGAGATTTAAAAAAGCAGGCTATACGGTACCCAAATATATGATCCCGGCTTTTGATAAGACTTTGTTTGAGTGGTCAATGGAAAGCCTTAAGGGCTATGATCTTGAGGGTAACAGGTGCATCTTCATAGTTAGAAAAGAGGACGATGCTTCCTCCTTCATAAATGAAAAATGCGCATCACTCGGTATAAAGGATGTCCATGTGATAGAGATAGATCATCTTACCGACGGACAGGCCACCACTGCGATGCTGGCTAAGGATGCATGGGACAGAGATGACAGCCTTATGATCTACAATATAGACACCTATGTGGAAGCCTATGAGATGAAGAAGGACGATATAGCAGGCGACGGATTTATCCCCTGCTTCCACGCACCCGGTGATCACTGGAGCTTTGTAAAGCTTGATGAGAGCGGTAAAGCCGTTGAGGTAAGGGAAAAAGTAAGGATATCCGACAACTGTACCCTTGGTGCTTATTATTTTAAGACATGCAGGCTTTATGAAGATCTTTATAATGAATATTATTCTTCGGATGAAAAGCTTGAAAAAGGAGAAAAATATGTTGCTCCCCTGTATAATTACCTCATTGAAAAGAAAGGTGATGTACGGATCAGCATAGTGGATTTCGACAAAGTGCATGTCCTTGGCACGCCCGAAGAGCTTGAGTCGTTCCTTAAAGAATACAGGCCCTGACTTATCCGTAATTAAGGAGTTATCTCTTGGACCTTATAAAAAGAGTTAAAAATCACAAAACGCTTACAGTTATCGCCCTTATTCACTGGGCGATATCTTTCGTGACGGATAGGATATTTTTTGACTATGTTTATTTTGACACCTCATCCGTTACCGGGATCGTTAAGAGCCTTATCACCTGGTCGGCAAAAGCAGTGTTCCTTGTTGTGCTCATAGCTTTATACCAGGGGGCCTATGCCTTTTTTAAGGAGGCGGATAAGGACTACAGGAAGTATGTGCTTATATATTTTATCTTTAATATCTTTATGCTCATCCTGACCTGGCCGGGCATATTCAGGATGGACGAATTCGGCGTGCTCTTTAGCGCATCCAAGCTTTTTCCGGTATTCTGGCAGAACTATCTTACCAGCGTATTTTATATCCTGTCCCTTATGCTGATCCCGGTTCCTTCGGGCGTGATCATAATACAGATGCTTTGTATATCCCTGCTGGCCGGAGATATCGTAAGAATGTGTGTTAAACGCTTCGGGCTTTTGGGACTTATATCCTTCGTGCCCTTTTTCATGTTTCCGGTCCTTGACTCGAACCTCTATCCCATGAGGATGAGCCTCTATGCGTTTATAGAGCTCTGGGTGCTTGCAAGACTGTTTTTTAAGGAAAAGACCTCTGCGTTTCTTCTGGGCTTTATGGCGGCCTTAGTAGCGGTCTGGAGGACCGAGGCTATATATTACTTCATCATCTTTCCGATTATATTTCTCTTTTTTGGAAAGCGATACATCGAAGATAAAAACAGCGAAAATACAAAAAATGAAAATACAAAATGGGCTTCGGCATGTTTTAAACTTGTTACGGCCTTTTTGGTCATTGCGCTTCCGCTTTATCTTATCCAGGCTGTCGGAGAGCGTATGACGAGCAGCAGGCAGTACGATCTTACAAGTGTGGTGCTTCCTCTGGTTCCTCTTGTAAATGCGGAATATGAAAATGTATACGGCGCTACGGCTTTAGAGGATGAGATCGATCTTTCATCATCAGCCGAGCTTTCGGATATAGATAAGGTCGTCGGTATAGGTGATATAAGGAAAGCCTACGCCGAAGGTAAGAACGGCATCAACCTTTTCTGGGGCGGATTATATGCCGACACCGATTATACGGATGAAGAGTATTCGGCGTTTAAGAGTGCTTTCTACAGGCTTGCATTAAGGTATCCCGGTGTCTTTTTATCCGAGCGCATGAACTGCTTTTTAAATTCCACCGAGCTTTTGCAGAATACGACCGAGATCTTTGATGAGCTTGACGAGCCTGTTCAGAATTATGAAGATCTTAAAGCATGTTTCGGGACTTCCCCGATCCTTGGCGTCGGCATCAGAAAGTGCGTGATCAAGTTTATTGAACTAAGGCGAATGAGCGATTATTTTGAAAAGAAAGCCGGATACGGATTTGTATACGGAGTCATTTTCCCTCTTGCCGTGCTTTTGTGCACCCTTGTTTATCTGCTCATTAAGAGGAAATGGTATCGGACGTTATTAAATGCTGCGGTTCTCTTAAGGGTCCCGCTTGTATTTTTGACCGCTCCCTCGAGTCTGTTTATGTACTATTATTCCGTTTACCTTGTCGGATGGTCGGTGTTCTTTTTTATCCTCATATCTACCGTCTCATCCCAGGATGAAAAGAGGGGCGGATATATAAATAAGACTCTTCTCTATGCAAAGAGGAACGGGATCGGACCTGCGATCGAAGAAATCAAAGAAAGATTTAATAAAACGGAGGCCGATGAGCTCACAAAAAGAGCTGCCGGGTATGTAGGAGATCGCGACTGGGGTGATCCTGAGAATAAAAACATCGATCTGACAACTAAAAAAGAAGCGGATAAATTAAATGACATGCCATATTTAACTGTTGTGATCCCTGCATTTAAGCCGGATCCCGGTTTTTTTAAGGAACTACTTCAAAGTCTTGCAGACCAGATCTACGACAATTTCGAGATCGTGATATCTGACGGCGGAGCGGCTGAAGGAAATGGGCTGAAAAATACCATAAATGAGTTTTTGGAAGAGTCAGATGGTGGCAAAAAAATAAAATCAAGATTAAACTATTTGCCTTTGGAGAGCAATAAGGGCATATCTGAGAACACAAACGCCGGGATCAGAGAAGCAAAAGGAGATTACATCACGCTGGTCGATCACGATGATATTTTGACAAAAGATGCTCTTTTTGAAACGGCAAAAGAAATAGCGAAGTCAAAAAATAAACGGATTTTCGTTTACTCCGATGAAGACAAATGCAACAGAGAAGGCACGAGTTTTTTTGAGCCGAACTTTAAACCGGACTTTGACAAAGAACTTTTACTGTCAAATAATTACATATGTCATTTATTAACTGTGCGAAGTGATGTTCTTAAGGAGGTCATGTTAAGAAGTGAATTTGACGGAGCACAGGATTACGATCTGGTACTCAGACTTACCGGGATCGCGGAGATGAAAAATCCGGATAACTGTGATACAATATCCCATATACCTTTTGTCCTTTATCACTGGAGGACTCATGAAGGATCCACGGCAGCAAATACAGCCAGCAAGACATATGCATATGAGGCAGGTCTTAATGCGCTTAAGGAATATTATATAAGAAAGGGCCTTTCGGATAAGGTCAGAGTAAGTCATTCAAGGCATCTCGGTTTTTATGATACCGAATATCTGCCGGATATATTTTCCGTAAGAAAAGATGTCGGAGGTATCGCGGGGCGCGTCATAAAAGATAAAAAGGTAACGGGCGGACCCAAAAGGTTTGTCGGCATGGATGAGAATGCCGGCGGCTATCTTCACAGAGCGAGATTTTATTCTGAAGTTACTTTGGACGATGTCGATGAGAGGGCATTAAAGCTTCGGGATGATCTAAAGGATTTAAGCGAACTTAAAGAAAAGGGATTAAAGATCATCTATGATCCCGGTTTCAAGGTATATGAATAGAATATAATTGAGCAGTATATAACAGAAATGGCAGATCCCGGATTTAAGACAACGGTCATAGTACCGAACTATAACGGAATAGACTATTTAAGGAAGTGCATCGAATCCCTTAACAGGGCCAGAGAGACGCACTATTTTGCCGTGCTTGTCGTAGATAACGGATCCGATGACGGAAGCCTTGAGCTTGCGAGGTACTTTGAGCAGGAAGGAGCATGCAAGGTTTTATCCTTTCCCGAGAACAGGGGTTTTTCCGCCGCGGTAAATGCCGGCGTTGACATGATCCTTACCGAATATGCCCTTCTTTTAAATAATGATACTGTAATAAAGAAAGATTTCGTATATGAGCTCGAGAAGTTCATGGATGAGCATCCCGATGCCTTTTCCGTGACCTCGAAGATGATAACCATGTTCGATCCGGATGTTCTGGACGGGACCGGAGATTTTTATACGGCCTTAGGATATGCGATCGCCAGGGGAAAAGGAAAGAGCACGGAGCTTTACGAAGAGGATGATGAAGTATTCTCGGCGTGTGCTGGTGCGGCGATCTACAGAAAAGGCCTGATCCGGAGCCTGGGTGGATTTGATGAGAACCACTTCTGCTATATGGAAGATGTGGATATAGGATACAGGGCTCTTATAAACGGATATAAAAATTACTACTGTCACAGCGCCGAGGTCTTTCATGCGGGAAGTGCGGCTTCGGGTTCGAGATATAATAAATGGAAGGTTGAACTTGCCGCCCGTAATAACGTATATGTGGCATATAAGAACATGCCGCTTTTACAGTACCTTATAAATCTTCCGCTTCTTATCGCAGGCGTGATCATAAAACATATATTTTTCATCCGCAAGAAAATGGGCACGGCCTATATGACCGGAGTGATCAAAGGGATAGGTCTCTGTCTTTCGCGGGACGGAAGGATGAATAAGGTCAGGTTCAGGCTGTCCAATCTCGGAAATTACATTAAGATACAGCTCAAACTTTGGGGAAATATTACAAAGTTGTTAACGAAATATTAAGAAATGATGAGATAAGCCTTGTGCTTTTTTTCCAAATAGGGTAAAATAAACTTCGTATGCAGAAGCAGGTGCTATACCTTGATAAAAGATAACCAGAAATACTTCAACAGACTGCATGTGCTCATAGATGCCTTGGTCATAGGTTTATCTTACACGGCAGCCTGGGCAATAAGATTTTACAGCGGACTCTTTGAGGACGAGGGGCTGGTATTCCGATTAAGCGATACGATATACCTTTCCGTGTTATTGTTTGTCGTACCGGGATATCTTTTATTAAACTACATCTTTAATCTTTACACTCCCAAAAGGCAGTCAAGTGCACGCAGGGATATCGTAAATGTCTTTAAAGCAAATGTAGTTGGTCTCGTTCTTTTTGTTGCGATACTTTATGTGATCGATCAGAAGCTTTTTTCCAGATCGATGCTCTTTATCTTTGCCGCGATCAATACGATCGGACAGAGCGCAACAAGGATATTCATAAGAAAGATACTCCGTGCGCTCAGGAAAAAAGGATACAATATAAAGTACGTCCTTCTGGTAGGATATTCCAGAGCGGCAGAAGTATATATAGACAGGATAATGGAGAATCCTCAGTGGGGCTATTATGTAAGGGGTATCCTTGATGACCACATCCCCAGGGGAACCCAGTACAGAGGAATAAAGGTGATCGGTTCCATAGAAAACCTCGCCTATATCCTCCCCGAAAACAAGCTTGACGAGATAGCCGTCACATTAAGTCTTAAGGATTATGACAGGCTCGAAGAGCTTGTCGGGAAATGCGAGAAGTCCGGAGTGCATACCAAGTTCATCCCGGATTATAACAGCATCATTCCCTCCAAGCCTTACATGGAAGACTTAGACGGTCTTCCGGTAATCAATATAAGACACGTTCCTCTTACAAATACGCTTAACAGCTTTATCAAGAGGATAATGGATATAACAGGATCTCTGATCGCCATTATACTGTTCTCACCGCTGTTTCTGGTGATACCCGTTATCATCAAGCTTACGAGCAAGGGGCCGGTGATATTCAAACAGGAGCGAGTCGGTCTTCATAACAAGCCTTTTCAGATGTACAAATTCCGTACGATGAAAATGCAGACCCAGCAGAGCGAAGATGAGACCTGGACTAAAAAAGGTGATCCCAGGGTCACGGGCATAGGAAGATTTTTAAGAAAGACAAGTTTGGATGAGATCCCGCAGTTTTTCAATGTACTTAAAGGCGATATGTCTCTTGTGGGACCGAGGCCCGAAAGACCGCACTTTGTGGATATATTCAAAGAACAGATCCCCCGCTATATGATTAAGCACCAGGTTCGTCCCGGTATAACAGGATGGGCTCAGGTCAAGGGCTACAGGGGAGATACCTCGATAAAGATGAGGATACAGTACGATGTATATTACATCGAAAACTGGACTCCCGGCTTTGATATCAAGATACTGTTCTTAACGATATTCAGGGGATTCATCAATAAAAACGCAATTTAGATTTACGGAAGGATATAATAATGGCAACACAGCAGAATAGGAAGAGAGCAAATAAAGCTGACCGCGCCCGCAGGAGACGCAAAAAAGCGATAATACTCGTGGTCGAAGCCGTAGTTGTTGTAGTGCTCATAGTGGCGCTTTACCTTGTCACAAAGCTTGACCCTATCCATAAGGACGTTATCGATGCGGATGAGATAGTCATAAATACGATCCCGGAGGAGGAAGCCGAGGAGTTCATGGTGGATGTCGAAGACGTCAAGATGAACGGCGAGCTCCATGGTATGGAAGGATACAGGAACATCGCTCTTTTCGGTGTGGATGCCAGAAACGAGAACTTAGGTAAGGGTGTACGAAGCGATACCATTATCGTAGCTTCGATAAATGAGCAGACAAAGCAGGTTAAGCTCTGTTCCGTTTACCGTGATACTTATCTTAACCTCGGAACGGATCAGTACAGTAAGGCGACCGAGGCATATGCACACGGCGGCCCGAAGCAGGCGATCAACATGCTCAACATGAACCTCGACTTAAACATCACCGACTACGTTACCGTAGGCTGGTCTGCAGTTGCGGATACCGTAGATGCTCTCGGAGGTGTTGAGATAGATGTAGACAGCGAAGAATTAAAGCATCTTAACAATTATCAGGTTGAGACTTCTTCCTCGCTCGGCAGAAAATATGTTAAATTAAATCAGACGGGTCTTGTCAATCTTGACGGTATTCAGGCCGTTTCCTACTGCCGTATCCGTTATACAAAGGGAGATGACTTTAAGAGAGCGGAGAGACAGCGTGAGGTCATCCAGGCGCTCGCCGATAAGGCAAAGAAGGCCAATCCCGCCGATCTTGACAAGATAGCAAATAAGGTATTCCCTCAGACGGCTACAAGCTTTACTCTTTCGGAGATACTCGATCTCCTTAAGGATGTGGCTTCATATGAGATAGTGGAGACTTCAGGTTTCCCCGTAGCCCAGTATCGTACGACAGGTATTGTTAAGGGACACGGCGACTGCGTTATCCCCGCCGATCTTGAGACAAATGTAATAATACTTCACAGATTTTTATTCAACAACGATGACTATGTGGTAAGCGGTCCCGTAGCTTCTTATGGCGATAAGATAAGATCCGATACAGGTACTTCAAAAGTGACCGAAGTCCCGGCGTTCTCTATTGATACCGGAGACGAGGATACGCCGACAGTCGGCGAATCGGCCACCGGAGAATAACGTATATAAACATCATATAAACAATGCTAAAGGAATCATAAAGAGGGTTACAAAAGCCCTCTTTTTTGATATAATAGGGCTATGGTCTGCGTAGTTATAACAACCTATAAACCTGATAAGCGATTTCTTAAGATCCTTTCCGGTTTAAAGCATCAGAGTATTGTTCCCGATCGCGTGCTCATAATCAATACGGAGGAAGCATCCTTTACGGAGGCTTTTACCCTTGATGATGTGCAAAAAGCATTTCCCGGAGTTGAGATCGTTCATATAGGTCTTAATGAATTTGATCACGGAGGCACGAGGAATTTAGGAGCGTCTCTTACAAAAGACGCCGATCATACTATATTTATGACCCAGGATGCCATCCCGGCTGACGGGGATCTTGTGGAAAATCTGCTTAAGCCGTTTGAGGATGATGGGATAGCGGTATCTTACGCGAGACAGCTGCCTTCTAAGGATGCATCCCCGGCCGAAAGATACACGAGGAATTTTAACTATCCGCCCGAAGGCAGGATAAAGACAAAAGATGACATAGAAACATCCGGCATAAAGGCTTTCTTTTGTTCCGATGTCTGTGCTGCATATGACAACAGGAAATTTGAAAAGCTTGGAGGATTTCCGAAAAGGGCCATATTTAACGAGGATATGGTCTACGCCAAAAAGGCGCTTATGGCGGGATATAAGATATGTTATGCATCAGGCGCAAAGGTAGTTCATTCCCATGATTACAGCGCTTTGCAGCAGTTTAAGAGGAATTTTGACATAGGGGTTTCCCATGTGATGGAAGAGGAGACCTTCGGCGGTATAAGATCAGAGGGCGAGGGCATAAAGCTCGTAAAGGAAACGGCGCTTTACCTTGTAAAGAGCGGTCATATATTATCCGTTCCAAGGCTTTTTGTATTAAGCGCGGCAAAATATGCCGGATATCTTTTGGGCAGGAGATATAAGAGACTTAATAAAAAGACAATAGAGAAATTTACATCAAACAAGAGATTTTGGATAAATAACGGAGGTTTTTAAATGTGTGGTATAGTCGGTTATATCGGTAGTAAACAGGCAGCTCCCGTGATATTAAACGGTCTGGAAAGGCTTGAATACAGGGGATATGATTCCGCGGGAATGGCAGTTTACGACAACGGAGCCATCAATGTGGTTAAGGCCAAAGGAAAACTGCGTGTACTTGAAGAGCTTACTCACGGCGGAGATACCGTGACCGGTACTTTAGGTATAGGCCATACCAGATGGGCCACTCACGGCAAGCCCAATGAGGTAAATGCCCATCCCCATTGCAATGCCGATAAGAGCATAGCCGTGGTACACAACGGTATCATAGAGAATTTCGCCAAATTAAAAGAAAGACTCATAAAGAACGGATATGAATTCATTTCCGATACCGATACGGAAGTAGTTGCCAATCTCCTTGATCATTATTACAAAGGAGATCCTTTAGAGGCTCTTACCAAGGTCCTTCACCGTATCGAGGGGTCCTACGCTCTCGGTGTCATATTTTCGGATAAGCCCGATAAGCTCTATGCAGCAAGGAAGGGCTCGCCTCTTATAGTCGGTATAGGAAAGGGTGAGAATTATATCGCATCCGATGTTCCCGCCATCCTTAAATATACAAGGAGCGTGGTATATCTTGATGACCGTGAGATCGCATGTCTCTCGGCAGACGATGCAAAATTCTATACCGTAGACGAGGATGAGCTTGAAAAAGAAGTAAAGACTATAGAGTGGGATGCGGATGTAGCCGAAAAAGGCGGTTACGACCATTTCATGTTAAAGGAGATGCATGAGCAGCCCCAGACCGTTATAGATACCTTAAAAGGGCATATCAAGGGAAACGACATCATACTTGATGAGTTAAATATGACGGACGAGGAGCTTAAGGCGCTATCTAAGATCTATATCGTGGCCTGCGGTTCCGCTTACCATGTAGGCGTTACCGGAAAATATATATTCGAAGGGCTCGACAGGGTATCCGTGGAAGTGGATCTGGCTTCCGAGTTCAGATACAGAAATCCGATAATGGATGAAGGCGCCCTTGTCATCGTTATCAGCCAGTCGGGTGAGACTGCCGATTCCCTCGAAGCCTTAAGAGAGGCAAAGAGCCGCGGATTTAAAGTGCTTGCCATAGTAAACGTTGAGGGAAGTTCGATAGCAAGAGAGGCTGATTCGGTAATTCTTACAAAGGCAGGTCCCGAGATCGGAGTAGCTACGACAAAGGCATATACGGGACAGCTCATTGCGATCTATCTTCTTGCCGCAAAGCTTGCCATACTAAAGGGAAGTGTTGAAAGAAGCAGGATAGATTCGTTCATCGAGGATCTTAAGAGACTCCCCGACCAGATCGAGCTTCTTATGTCCAACAAGCAGAATATCCAGCGCTTTGCCAACAGATATATAGGCGCCCAGGACGTATATTTCATAGGAAGAGGTATCGATTATGCGATCTCTTTGGAGGGCTCGCTTAAATTAAAAGAGATATCCTATATCCATTCGGAGGCATATGCGGCGGGAGAATTAAAGCACGGTACCATTTCCCTTATCGAGGAAGGTACGCTTGTTGCTTCCGTTGCCACCCAGCCCGAGCTCTTTAAAAAGACCATGAGCAATATGGAAGAGGTCAAGAGCCGCGGAGCTTTTGTGCTCGCGGTAACGATAGAAGGTAATACAGATATAGAAAATGAAGCGGATTACGTCATTTATATCCCCGAAACGGATCCCTATCTGACGAATTCCCTTGCGATCATACCGCTCCAGCTTTTTGCTTACTATGTTTCGATCGGAAAGGGTTATGATCCCGATAAGCCCAGGAACCTGGCTAAATCCGTCACGGTGGAATAAACACTAAGGACGAACAGGAGGAAAAGATGTCGGATAAATTTGACGATTACGACGACGAAGATAAGATACTCGAAGACGAATACTATGATGAAGACGAGCCTACCGAGGATGATTACGAGGACGAGCAGGAAAGTCCGAACAGCAGGAAGGGCGCGTTAAACAAGTCTTCCGAGAAAGAGGAAGATAAGCCTGACGAAGAATATGAAAATGTATGCTTTATCTGCAGAAGGCCCGAAAGCATTACGGGCAAGCAGTTCAAGCTCCCCAACGGGATCTTCGTATGTGACGACTGCATGCATAAGACCATGGATGCGGTCAGCCAGTTTGATTATCAGGGTATGCTCTCCGATCCTTCCAGCCTTGTGGAAGGCCTTAATAAGATGAATCTTTTCGGAGAAACTTCGGGAGAAGGCGAGGATGACGAAAAGAAAAAGGTCAATATCCCCCATATCCGTTTTGTGAACATCTCGGATCTCCAGGGTTCAGGCGGCATCCCCAATAAGCAGAAATTAAAAAAGCGCAAAAAAGGCGATGAACCGCTCATCGATATAAAGAATATCCCGCCTCCGCATAAGATAAAGGCCCAGCTCGATGAATATGTCATCGGACAGGAAAAGGCCAAGAAGATAATGAGCGTGGCCGTTTACAATCATTACAAGCGCGTTGCGACCGATACGATGGACGAGATCGAGATAGAAAAGAGCAATATGCTCATGATCGGGCCTACCGGATGCGGAAAGACATATCTTGTTAAGACACTTGCAAAGCTTCTTGATGTTCCGCTTGCTATCGCCGATGCCACATCACTTACTGAGGCAGGTTATATCGGAGATGATATAGAAAGCGTATTATCAAAGCTTCTTATGGCAGCAGGCAACGATATAGACAAAGCCCAGATGGGTATTGTGTTCATCGACGAGATAGACAAGATAGCAAAGAAGCAGGAGACGCATTCCAGGGATGTATCGGGCGAGTCCGTTCAGCAGGGAATGTTAAAGCTCTTAGAGGGCGCTGATATAGAGGTTCCCGTTGGAGCCAATTCCAAGAATGCGATGGTGCCCCTTACTACGATAAATACCAGAAATATCTTATTTATCTGCGGCGGAGCCTTCCCGGATCTTGACGAGATAATAAAGCAGAGGCTTTCCAAGCAGACCGCGATAGGCTTTAATGCGGTACTTAAAGATGAATTTGATAAAGAAAAGAATATTCACAGCAAGGTCACGATAGAGGATCTTAAGAAATACGGAATGATCCCCGAATTCTTAGGCCGTCTTCCGGTTATCTTTACCTTGGACGCCCTTACCGAAGACATGCTCGTTGATATCTTAAAAGAGCCCAAGAATGCGATACTTAAGCAGTATCAGAAGCTCTTATCCTTAGATGAGGTTGAGCTCATCTTCGATGACAGCGCGGTAAGGGCGATCGCCAAAAAGGCATTGGAGAGAGATACCGGCGCCAGGGCGCTCCGCGCCATAATCGAGGATTTCATGCTCGATATCATGTATGAGATTCCGAAGGATGATAATATAGGTACGGTCACGATAAACGGAGATTATATAGAAGGAAAAGGCGGACCCGTCATAAAGATCAGGGAGGGTTGAGATGAGTAAGAAACATGTTGTTGTTTCCTTAGGCCATGAGGCTTTGGGTCATACCATACTTGAACAGTGGGATGCGGTAAAGGATACTGCAAGAGCGCTTGCGGATCTGGTCGAAGCCGATAATCAGCTTACAATAACCCATTCCAACGGACCTCAGGTGTCCATGATACATAAGGCCATGACGGAGCTTAGGAGGATATATATCGATTATACTCCCGCGCCCATGTGCGTATGCTCTGCGATGAGCCAGGGTTATGTCGGATACGATCTTCAGAATTCCCTTCGTGCGGAGCTCCTTTCACGCGGAATATCCACTCCCGTTTCCACGATCCTTACCCAGGTCAGCGTGGATCCTTATGATGAGGCATTTTACGAGCCGAAGAAAAAGATCGGAAGATATATGAATGCCGAAGATGCCGAGAACGAGATAAAGAAGGGCAATTATGTTGAAGAAGAGCCCGGGAAAGGCTTCAGAAGAGTCGTTGCGGCGCCTAAGCCGATTGACATACTTGAGATAGAAGCCATAAGGACACTTGCAAATGCCGATCAGATCGTCATAGCCTGCGGAGGCGGCGGTATTCCCGTTATCGAGCAGAAGCATGCGCTTAAAGGTGCTTCCGCTGTCATAGAAAAAGATGAGATAGCAGGAAAGCTTGCGATAGAGCTTAATGCCGACGAGCTTATCATCCTTACAAGTGTCGAGCAGGTCTATACAGGATTTGGTACGGCTGATCAGAAGGGCATAGATAAGATGAGTGTGGCCGAGGCCGGGGAATATATAAAAGCCGGTGAATTCGGTGCGCTTGACATGCTTCCCAAGATCGAGGCGGCCATTTCATATCTTAAGAAAAAGCCTGACGGAAGCGTTCTTATCACATCAATAGACAAAGCGGGTGAAGGTATAAAAGGAAAGACAGGTACGCTGATAACGGCGTAAGATCATCTTAACTTATATAGATTTAAAGAAGTGATATAAGCTGTGCTCACATCTTCCGAGCGCAGCTTTTTATATGTAGTCTCATAGAGGCATTCGGAAAGATCGCTCTTCCATATGGAGAGATTCACATCGTCGATATCGGACAGATACCAGCTTAAGTTCATTCCGATGGGAATGAGAAGCCCCTGCCTGGAAGTGATATCGGCGGATGCGATCGCACCTTCATGTTCGCGCCCCGAAGCATCCTTCCATGAGATTATGAGCTTGCAGTTATCCGAAAGCTCCGGTTTCGTCCAGTTAAACCCGACATACATAACGTCGCATTCGCTTCCGTTTATGAGTTCGGGAAGAGAATCCTTTACTCCTTCGGGGCCGCCTATGCTAAGCTCACCTTTTTCGGAAAGAAGAGGCCTAAGGGACTTTATGCTTTTTGAAAATGACGATGCAGATAAGCCGAAATCCGTATTATCCGATACATCTGCAAGATCCTCGCGCCATAAGCTGTCATCCGGGACAGATGCATATAGTTTTTCATAGAGCTCACCCGGGAAAAATGCATTATCCTCTTTACTGTAAATATATCCGTCTTCGATCATCCATCTGAAGAAATAGTAATTCTCCATCGGATGTACGGAAAAAACAACGGGTCTTATCGCCGGATCCTGAGCCATCGCCTGATCGTAATATTCCCGCTGCGCCTCATAACTTCTTGCAGCTTCGGTAAATCCGCTGGCAGGGCATTTAACCCCGAGATAATCATAAAAGCCCAGTCCGTCGAGTCCCATGAATCCGATACCCGGTGAAACCTCTTCGACTTTTTCTATAACGCGGGCATAATCATTTATATAGTGAACCTGGTCATCTACCATGAAACCGTCACCGATAAGAGCTTTGTATTTATCGCCTATATTAAGCTCACTTGTCCTTATGAAATTATCCGGCACCTCATACGAATAAAACAGTTTTTGATCATCATCGAGCAAAAGCTCTGCGGCTCCGTCCGGATAGACCCACATTCCGGGATTCTTCAGGTCTCCGTTACATGAATAAATAGCATATGGTATCGAAAGAGCAACTCCAAGTGCGAGTGAAAGTCTTCTGCAGTCGTGTATTCCCTTTCCGAAAGAGTGGATGGCCGAAGCAAGAAAGACCGTGATCAGGGCAACAAATATCTTCGAAGTCCTCGATAAGATCTCGCCTTCATCTGCCCTTACCAGTGTATAGGTGTAGGATATGGCAAGAACCAGGGCGCCGGAGATCATGATATGAAGTATCGGGATATGTTCTTTAAGATCGCTTCCGAAGTCTTTGATGCGTAAACTCATGCGATGGAAGGCCAGGCAGAAGAACCATATTCCCAGCATGGGAAGTACAAAACGAAACGACAGATATAAGGTATTTTTAAGTATATCGGTATTAAGCCACGGCATGAACTTTTCGGGGGCAACCTGTGTAAAGAGAGGTATGCCGTCGGCTTCTACGGTCTGCGATGAAAAAGTAAGCGTATGTTTAAGCATCCTTATGAGCATCGGAGAAAGTGCTGCGATAATGATGAGAAGCGCTGATATAGCTGCGATATATCCGGGCTTTTTGATATCCTTCTTAATATCGCCTTCCTTTATCATATTTCTTACCTGATAAATAAGGATCGGCAGAGTACCTATCATGACTGCGGCGCCAAAGAGCGGATAATAGAGTCCGCCGGCAAGGCTTACCGAAAGCCAGCTTATACACCAGAGAGTCCTCTTTTTTATAAGAGAGGGAAGCGATAATAAAAGGAGTGAAGGAAGGACAAGGTACTGCCTGTTATAGCAGGGAAGGGTATACATCACGGCTATGATAAGGGCAAAACAGCTGTCCGTATGTTTATAAACAAGATAGATCGTTAAAAGGCAGATGATCACCATCATGATCGAGATCGAAGCCGGATAGTCTGTCACGGTCCCGCGAAGGAAAATATGATTTATACCTCCGTTAAAAAGCGGGAAGAGGCCGGAGACCGGTGTGTATTCTTTGTAAGGAGTCTGTGAAAGAGTAAATATCTGCCGCCAGGGTATCATCTGTTCACCGTGATGGTGCTGATCAGGCTGCGCATATAAAGGGCAGGCCGAGTAGGAGTGGTAGGCGAATATGAGCATGGGAGTTATCACGCTTACAAGATGGACGGGTCTTCCCGACAGGCTCTGAGAATGTAACTGTTTACGGGCGTGGAGGATGAGCAGTACTGTTGATATTCCCATGAGCAGGATAAAGAAAACATAGTACATCGGAGCAAACGGTATTTTTATGATCTCACCCTTATATTCATAGCGGTCAGTCAGATAAACAAAGAAGAGGAGAGGGATCAGGATCTGCTCAAAGAGATAAATGATACGAAGCTTCTTATCGCCGTCACCGATCATGGTAAGCCCGCAGAAGATAACGGTTAAAAGAAGAGATGCGATAATAAGTCCGTAGTGGGAAAGACTGAACGCGGGAATGAAAAATGCCGCAAGAGTCGAAAGTGACATTATCGCGTAATAGGTAAGTATATACATGAAATAAAAACGGCAGGAAAATGCGCGGGCTTTCCCGTAGGGAAGTTTGTATTCCATAAAGAGGCCTATGCCTGAAATGCCTGTTAAGAAAAGAAGAGGAAGGCATATCTTTCCGAAAAAGAAAAGATAGACAAGAAACGGCAAAAGTGAACAAAACAGGGGAATATAAGAGCGCATGGCTTCAAGCCCTGTCATATATTCGGGCGGCGTCTCCTCTTTTTTTGCCGGAAAAAGCTTCCAGAGAAGAAATAACAAAACGACTCCAAAGATCGTGATCACCCAGAAAAGCGAAAGCTCACCGGATTTATTAAGCCCCGAAAGCGCCGTATTTTCTATTATAAAATCGGAAAAGACCTGTTCGATCTGGGTACTTACCAGAGGGAGCAGGATCATTGAAGCGATAAATGCAAGAATAACAACGATCACAAAAACTATCATGGCAATATTATAATACGATGCAGTTACTTTCGCAATGAGAAGGATGTTATGCCTTGTCAGGTTGGGGGTGAAAAAGGTTATATTATAAATAAGCTTTATAAATATCGGATCATTAAGGAGGGGTTAAATGAGCAGTACTGTAATGGGAGAAAACAAAAAACCGGGCTTTGGACTTATGAGGCTTCCAAGGCTCGAGGCGATATCTCGAGGCGATATGCGAAGCGCTTGAATGCCAGCCCGGTGATATCCTCGAATACGAAAGATCGTGACAGAATGTGACAGGGGAAACTTCATCTTTTTTGTCCAAAATAGAGAATTTTTTTTAAGCATGTGTTATAATGCGCTTATAAGCAACATTTCACATAAGTACTATAAATCATATCACCCCCACAGTGTTCCGAAAGGAGCATCACATCTTTTATAAGTGTCTTTGAAATTCTTGCTTATTTTTTCCAATCAATTATAGGCAGGAATTTAAAGAAGAATATTTCTTATCACTCGGATTCCTGCCGGATTCTCGGAAAGGAGACGAAATGTATGAGTGAAAAGCACGTTTGGTGGCGATAGCGTATCAGACGATATTCGGAATTTCTGTCATTACGTAATGACCGGCGAAGCAAAAAACGATCTTACTAAAAAGATCAATGATGCGGTAGAGCGCGGGAGGAAGAATGAAATGTGGAAAAGTGATTATATAAAAGAACGAGTCATCCTTAACGATGAGAGAGAAGCAGGTAGGGAAGAAGGAAGAAAAGAAGAACTATGTACCAGGATTACTGAAATGCTAAACAGGAATAAAACGCCTGAAGAGATTGCTGATTTCTGCGGATATCCTCTGGAACTGGTTAAAGAAATACAAGGGAAAATATGAAATCAAATGAACGCACAAATGTAATGCGAATACTGGATCAGAAGAAGATCGCATATGCGAGCCATTCTTATGAACCTGATGCGACCCTGTCCGGCGAGGAGATCGCCGTGATCCTGAACGAGGATAAGGACAGGGTCTTTAAAACGTTGGTACAGCTTCTGAATTGTTCAAATCCAGAACCCTTTCCTGTATAGATAAGCTTTTTCTCCCAGGATAAGTCAGATTTATGTATTTTGATAGGCCCTGTATATTTTCTCTTATCATGTATATATGTTCTTTGCAAAATTTTTCATTAATTCCGGAAGTAACGCCTACATATATAAGATCGTCATCGGTGATATCTTTACCTTTCCCATGAACAGATGTGGTATGCTCTCCCCAGTAAGTATCACTGTATGTCAAATCGTACGCCGGAGCAAGTCTCCAACCTTGATCTTCGGTATACTGAAATGAGAAGTTTTTGGTATGATCATCTTTATTGTGTGTCATTACATTGAAACACATTATTTTAAATATCTGTTCTTTATCTACATAATTATCCTTTGTTATTGCTCTTGTTAGTTTCATAAACGTTTCATAATCGCAAGACGGCGCTCTAAAATCAGCTTCAAGAATTCCGGCAAAGGTTGCTGTAAATATTTTTTGACCATTTTGTCTGTCAAACCGTTCTGTCTTAAAATAGCCTTCACAAATCGTAGATTTAACAAGCTGCGTTTCAGTCATGTTAATTCCACTCTTTTTTGCACATAACGAATAATCATACTCACGTTTTCCACTAATATTCGGATCTTTTGAGGCGGGGAATTTTATAATCCATTCCTTTCCTTGCTCGGTTAAAAAAATTTTTGGACGTGTTCCTCCACTTGAGCCTCCCAATCTGTATAATATATCAATTTTATCTGATGTCTTTGACGAGAGGATCTCGCTGCATTCCTTAGCTATTTCGTCAAAATTAAGCTTTGAACCGACGATATCATAATCGGTATTTTTGGCAGGAACATACTCTAACGCTCCCATTCCCGAAGTTCCTATATACGCCAAACGATCCAAGGGGGAAATGCTTTCCTTGCTGATTCCTACCGAACTCAAGTACCTGTCCATAAGCAACTCACCCCAACTATCAGGCAGACTATCCGCAAATATACCAAAGAGACCTGCAAAACGCTCCCTTGATCTTTCATCAGGAACAAAAACCTTATCTGATAAGGGTAAAGAAAACGGGCTGATTGAAAAGCCAGTTCGAATCCACTCCCGGTCGTACTGGAAAGCTACTCTTTTGTCAACCATTTCCGCCAGTGTCCCTACATGTTTGTTTTTATAGTAAACGTCAAGTGTTTTGTTTTCGCTCATTTATTACCTCCTCAATACTATTGTAGGTTGGATCCGAGAACAAGTTGCTTAGCTCATTCAGAAGACCAAGCTCCATAGAAATTTTAATGAAGGATTCAAGTGAAATTTGTCCTGTTTTTTCAAATTTTCTAAGCGTTGCATAACTCACATTACTTCTGGCTGCCAACTGTTTTTGTGTTATCTTTCGTCTTTTTCGAATTGACTTCAATTTTTGAGCCATTTTAATGGCTACATCTGATGGTGTTTCAAAAATATATATCATGACGCCCTCCTATATTGCTACCATTATATCATTAATCGCAGGAAATGTCACGTATTTGATATTATAGTAGCAATTTTTATAGAGCTATACTCTATAAGGAAAAAATCCGGATAACAAGTTAATTAAAGTCAGTAAAATGTTGTTTCGCTGTGAGGCGGGAAAGAGGAGATGATAAGATGACAGAAGAAAACGTTAAATTAGAGAAAGTTAATAAAAGCTGTAAGTTTGTGATGATCGCGACGAGGATAGTCTGCATCATCATGATATGTGCCACGGTACTTACGTTTATCGCAGCTGTATATATGTTTGTATCGCACGATAAGTTTGACGGCTCGATCCCCGATGTGGTCAGAGCAAAGATCGACCGTAATGTGATCTTAAGCGAGCCGGTGACAAGTGACATACCTGCGCTTCAGGCCTACTTTGATGAAAATGCCGATTCATACGGGATAAAGATAAGCATCCTTGTGGCAGGAGCTTCACTCATAAGCGCCATCGTGGCCGTTGCGTTATCTCTCGGAGGCGGTGGGTGTCAGCAATGTAAATCTCTCGAAGATGAAAAACGGAAAGATATCGGCGATCCGCTTTTCGACGCTCGAAGCGATATGTGAAGCGCTTGACTGCCAGCCCGGCGATATCCTTGAATACGAAAGATCGTGACAGAATGTGACAGGGGAAACGTCCATCTTTTTTGTCCCAAATAGAGAAATTTTTTTAAGCATGTGTTATAATGCGTTTGTAAGCAACATTTCACATAAGTACTATAAATCATATCACCCCACAGTGTTCCGAAAGGAGCATCACATCTTTTATAAGTGTCTTTGAAATTCTTGCTTATTTTTTCCAATCAATTATAGGCAGGAATTTAAAGAAGAATATTTCTTATCACTCGGATTCCTGCCGGATTCTCGGAAAGGAGACGAAATGTATGAGTGAAAAGAAAACAATGAAGCAATTTGAGGAACTGGAGTATCGGGATGATTTTATGTTTGGCAAGGTTATGGAAGATCCGGACCTTTGCCACGATGTTCTTGAGTGCCTGTTGGAAAGACCCATCGGGAAATTGAAAGAGGTACAGACACAAAAGGAATATCATTATACGTCCGAGGGAAGATCTATACGGATGGACGTTTATAATGAAGAGGAAAACGGCAGCATATATGATGCCGAGATGGAGAACTTAAATCACAGGTCGGTTGAGTCGCACATGTTACCCAAGAGAGTGCGTTATTATCAATCGCTGATTGATTCCGATCACCTGAGCAAGAACGATACATACAGGAGCCTGCCGGAAAGCACAGTGCTGTTCATATGCACATTTGATCCTTTTAAGAAAGGTTTGAGCAGATACAGCTTCTGCGAAATGTGTGAGGAGGATCCGACCCTGTCTCTGGAAGATGGGACAAAGAAAATTTTCCTCAATTGTACATTCGGCGGCGATGGCGTATCAGACGACATTCGGAATTTCTGTCATTACGTAATGACCGGCGAAGCAAAAAACGATCTTACTAAAAAGATCAATGATGCGGTAGAGCGCGGGAGGAAGAATGAAATGTGGAAAAGTGATTATATAAAAGAACGAGTCATCCTTAACGATGAGAGAGAAGCAGGTAGGGAAGAAGGAAGAAAAGAAG
>DMCJ01000181.1 GCA_003446735.1 Lachnospiraceae bacterium
TCTTAAGAGCTTCCATCGCATGTACCACCATGGCCTTCCCGATACCTCTTCGTCTGTAGGCTTCGTCAACACAGACGTGATACATACATCCTCTTCGTCCGTCATGTCCGCAGAGAATGGCACCGACGATCCTGTCATCTTCTTCACAGACCACACTGATCCCCGGATTCCTGGATAAGAATCTCTCTACGCCTTCTCTCGAGTCATCGATACTTCTCATCGAGAAGCCGCTGATCCTCTTCCAAAGGGCGTATACCTTATCATAATCCTCTTTTTCCATTGTTCTGACGTTCATGTCACTTTTCCTGTCTTTTCATTTCTTTTCATTTCAGTGTAAAAAACCACACAATTAATCTATATAATACCACGTAAGGCACGAATAATGCAAGTTTGTTGCAATCTGAATTAAAATAGGATAATATATTATCGTGACATTTCAGTCAATCTATTATATGGAGGCGTTATCCGATGAAAGAAAAAGTTGTTTTAGCCTATTCAGGCGGTCTTGACACCACTGTCATAATACCGTGGCTCAAGGAAAATTACGATTACGACGTGATCTGCGTATGTGCGGACTGCGGACAGGGCAATGAGCTCGACGGACTCGAGGAAAGAGCAAAGGCATCAGGTGCTGAAAAGCTCTATATCGAAGATCTTACCGACATCTTCTGCGATGAATACATCGTTCCCTGTGTTCAGGCACACGCCGTTTACGAAAACAAATATCTGCTCGGGACTTCAATGGCCCGTCCCGCTATCGCAAAGAGACTTGTTGAGATAGCAAGAAAAGAAAACGCTACAGCTATCTGCCACGGCGCTACCGGAAAAGGAAATGACCAGATCAGGTTCGAGCTTGCCATCAAGGCACTTGCTCCCGATCTTCGCATAATCGCTGCCTGGAGAGATCCCAAGTGGAATATGGATTCAAGGGAAGCAGAGATCGAATACTGCAGGGCTCACGGCATCCATCTTCCTTTCTCGGCCGACAATTCCTACAGCAGGGACCGTAACCTCTGGCACATCTCCCATGAGGGTCTTGAGCTCGAGGATCCCGCAAATGCTCCCAACTACGATCATCTCCTTGTTCTTGGCGTAAGCCCCGAGAAGGCTCCCGATGAAAGCGAGACGATAACTCTTAATTTTGAAAAGGGTGTACCCGTTGCATTAAACGGAAAGAGCATGAAAGTCTCCGAGATTATAAAGGAATTAAATACCCTTGGCGGAAAGCATGGTATCGGCATCGTTGATATCGTTGAGAACCGTGTTGTCGGCATGAAGAGCCGCGGCGTATACGAAACTCCCGGCGGAACCATCCTCTATGAAGCACATCAGCAGCTTGAGGAGCTCATCTTAGACCGCGAGACTACCGAGCTTAAGTTAAACATGGGCAACAAATTTGCTCAGATCGTATATGAAGGAAAGTGGTTCACTCCTCTTCGCGAAGCAGTTCAGGCTTTCATCGAAAAGACCCAGGAATATGTTACCGGTGAAGTCACCTTAAAGCTTTACAAAGGAAACATCATCAAGCAGGGTACAAAGAGCCCCTACTCTCTCTACAATGAGAGCATCGCTTCCTTTACCACGGGAGATCTCTACGATCACCATGATGCCGAAGGTTTCATCAACCTCTTCGGTCTTGCAAGCAAGGTACGCGGCATGAAGCACGCCGAGCTTTCAGGAAAATGATATGGACGTTAAAGGAATTCTTTTGACCTATGCCGTTTCATTAAATGTCCTTGGCCTTGTCCTCATGGGCATCGACAAATGGCGTGCAAAAAAGAAATCCTATCGCATTTCCGAGGCTGCCCTTTTTGCTACGGCACTTTTCGGGGGAGCCCTCGGAAGCACCATAGGCATGTTCTTATTCAGACATAAGACGCGTCACTGGTATTTCCTCGTAGGCATGCCGCTCATCCTGGCATTGCAGCTTACGATAGTGATTGCGATACTTAAATCTCCGATAGAATTCATAATCTATTGACTTAAAGTTTATCGATAAGTTTTGGAGGAAGATATGTATATAGCCGTCATAGCCGATAACATAGCTGACAGAAAGCAACTTGAGAGATTATTAAGCAGAGCAAATGATGCGATATCGGACGAAACCGGCACCCTTTACATAGATTCCTTCGGAGATGAAAAAAGCTTTTTATCCACAGCCATGCGCTATGAGATCTTCTTTGTGGATATAGTAAGCGGAGAAGAACAGGCCCGGAATATTATAGATATACTTAAAAATGCAGGAGTACCCGGAAGGATAGTGGTTTGCCGTCCCGAAGGTACTCCTTTTTCTTATGCGGATACGATAGACGGGCTTCTTTCGATAGATAAGCCCATACTTACCGCCCCTCTTCATCAGCTCCTTAAAAACGTGCATGCCGATTATCTTAAGGAAGTAAATGCCGTTAAGAAGGTAGAGATAAGGAGTAAGACTGACACACATTATATCCCGGTAAACGAGATACTCTATGCCATAGAAGAAGAACATATGGTAAATGTCCATCTTGAAAACGGCGATATCATACCCATGCTCGGCGACCTTTCAGGCTTTGCCAGAAGTGTTTCAACTTCAAACGAGTTCATAGAGGCAAGAAATGACATTATTGTCAATTCTAATCATATCATTTCCCGGACAAAAAAAGAGATCGTCCTGACCAATAAAGAAACCTTAAGGTTAAAACGATTCTCCCTGTTTTGACGCTCTCAGCAGGCGACTATGACACCTCCGTCAGCTGCGTACAGCGAACTTACTCCCCTTGTATCAAGTATCTTTATACTCGAGAAAAGCCCCGTAGGCTCTAATATGCTCTTAACAAATTCAGCCTTTTTCGGAGCGTTGCAGTGACTTATCATAAGCGGCTTTCCGGGAGTCTCCGATTTCTCGACTATTATGATCTCAGACATTCTTTCAAGTGCCTTTTTGGATCCTATCTTCTGCCCGAGCTGAATTATGACACCTTCGTCAGTTGCTCCCATGACCGGTTTGATATTAAGAGTAGATGCAACGAAAGCTTTTATATTTGAAAGCCTTCCGTTCTTTCTTAAGTGCTCAAGATTATCGAGCACGAAATATGTATTGATCGAAAGCTTATACTCCTCACCCTTTACCACTACTTCTTCGAAATCAGCTCCGCTTTTTACAAGCTCATTTACTCGAAGCGCCAGCAAGGTCTGCCCGATCGATGCTGAACATGAGTCAAATACATGTATCTTTATCGTATCATTACTCTCATAACACATAGTAGCAGCTGTTTTAGCTGAATTGAAGCTTCCCGATAACTGACTTGAAAGAGTGATGACATAAACCTCGTCGCAGCCCTCAAAAAGCTTAAGATAAGCCTCGGGAGAAGGACATGCTGACTTCGGACACAAGGGACAGGCTGCCACCCTTTTCAGGAAATCTGCCTGGTCAAAAGTCTCGTCATCGATCCCCGTCCAGTCTCCTACCGTTAATGTAAGAGGGACCGAACAAAAAACCGGATCATTCTTCATTTCTTCCGTGAATTCGCCGCAGCTGTCTACAAGAATCCTGTACATATGAACACCTCTACCTCGAAATGTAGTTTCAATTACTACTTATAATAACACATTTGTCTACATATTAAAAGAGGTTATTGAAAGGTTATTGAAAGGTTAGGTGAAAAGTGTTAGACTTAGCCTGATATGATAAACTTAAAGATACAAAAACCGACCGAACTTACAGACCGGTTATTAAAAAATGACACATTTGACGCTTTTTTTCTGGAAGAGGCTGAAATAAGCGGTCTTATCTCCTGTAAGATCCACGGAACATATACAAAAGATCCCGCAAAGGCCGAACTCCTGACAGATGAAGAGCTCTCATCCGGATTCATCCGGTATAAAAGAGTCCGTGAGCGTCTGGCTCTCCTTTTTGAAAATGACGCTCCTGTCGCTTTTAATATAACCCTTCATGCCGGTGCGAATTATACAAACAGACTAAAAGAAAATGCCGCCCTTGGCGACATTTCATCTGCTATCATATCGCCGGCAGTTTCCTTTCGTTTAAAAAACGGAGAGCTTACAGCCATAACCGGCATATCCTATAATACTTTCGTTTTATCCAAAAAAGCCGATGAGATCTGGGACAGGGACTTTACCGCCTCCCTTGCGGCTTTAAAGATCGAATTTCTTATCCTTTGAAATATCCTTTGACATTTCCGATCTTTCGTAGGCTTCCCTGTAGAAAGCGTTTCTATTTAAGATCTCCTTAAAGATATCTTCCTGTTTATTTATCTCACATATAACCCTGAATTCGTCCAGTCCTACATCCAGAGCATCCGCCAGTCTTATAAAAGCGTTAAGGCTGGGTTTCTTTTTTCCCCGTTCAAACTGTCCTATCAGACTGACCGAACAGTCTATTATCTCAGCAAGCTGTGCCTGGGTCAGATTCCTGCTCTTTCTTAACTTTCCAAGCCCTTTTCCGAACTTTTCACTAAGCTGATCCATTATCATGCCTCCAACATTATGCCATATAGAATCAGTATGAAAGTAAAACAGACAAACTAAAACGCACCGGGAGTGCGTTTTTTGGAAATGTTAACGTATTTTTTACAAATCCGGCCGGCTGAAAATTTTTTTAAATTTACCCCTTTTCAATTCATAAACTTTGTGTTATACTATCACTTGTCGCGTGGTGTGGCTCAGTTTGGTAGAGCGCTACATTAGGGATGTAGAGGCCGCAGGTTCAAATCCTGTCACCGCGATAAAAAGGAACTTCCTTTCGGGAGTTCCTTTTCTTATTACATATTCTTATACTCTTAAATATTATATCTCCATATTTGCAACGAGCTTCTTTTTCTCTTCGTCAAATTCACTCTGGCTTATGAGACCGTTATCAAGCAATATCTTTAACTTCTTGGCTGCCTTTTCGAATTCCGCGAAGGAAAGCTTTCCTCCTGCCTCTCCGATTGCTTCCGTAGCTGCTCCCGGCGCTGTGGACGAAGCTCCTGCTCCTGTGGAGGTAGCTCCTGCTGCAGTAGATGTCATTCCGGCTTCCGTAGCTGCCTTTGCCGCTGCTGCTGCCGCTGCTGCCGCAACAGCTGCTGCCGCTCCGGGAGATGTAGTCGTCTGACCGGGGCTGGTCACATCGGGAAGTGTCATAGCATCCTTGCCCTCTGCGGCTTTCTTTCTCTCTGCCTCCTGGATCTGACGGTAAGCAAGCTCTTCTGCTGCCTTTCTTGCTTTCTCTGCAGCCTCTGCCTTGGCTTTGGCTTCTTCTTCTTTTCTTCTTCTTTCTTCTTCCTGACGTCTTGCCTCAGCTTCGGCTTCAAGTCTTGCTCTTTCCTCAGCCTCTTTACGAAGTCTCTCTGCTTCTTCTTCCTGACGACGTCTTTCTTCTTCGGCCTTACGTGCCTTATCGGCTTCTATCTCCTCGATAGCTTCCGTAGCGGCCTTTAATGCAGATCCGCGGACCTCTTTTCTTACGGTCTCCTCAACCTGCTTCTCGGACTCGGCTTCTAATTTTCTGATTTCTTCGTTGGCTTTGACCTTGGCGATCTCTTCTGCCGCCCTGCCCTTATCGTCAACGGCATTTCTCTGCTTCTCCTCGGCGTCGGCCTTAACTCCGGCGATCACCGCTTCAGCTTCGCCCTCGACCTTTTCGCGGACAGCATCAACACTCGCCTTAGCCTCTTCCTCGGCTTTCTTTATTATCTCATCAAGCTTCTTCTTAGCTTCCTCTTCGGCCTTTGCTACAGTCTCGGATACGATCCTGTCCTGATCGGCTCTGGTCTTCTTAAGAAGCTCCTCTATCTCTTTATCTGTTTCCTCGGTAGCCTTGGCCCTGGCATCTTCTTTAGCCTTTTCGATCATCTCATCATATTTCTTATGAGCATCGGCCATCTTCGCATTGTTCTCATCGGCAACGCGCTTAGCTATCTCCTCGGCATCTTTCTGCGCGGACTCGGAAACGGCTTTCCTTATCGTCTCCTCTTCCATTACCTTCCTTGCGGGATCGGTCTCGCTCGAGCCCTTTTCTACCGCCTCATGAGAAACCTCTTTTGCGATCTCCTCGGCTATCCTTGCGGAAAGATCTATCGCTCTTTTCTTAGCTGCAGCTCCCGCAGACTGTCTTGTAGCATCCTCTGCGCTCTCTGCCGCACCCTGTTTTGCGGAGCTCTTTGCTTCCTCTGCTTCGGACTTCCTGGCTTTTGCCAAAGCTTCCCTTGCAAGTCTTGCCTGATTCTCGTCTCCGCCTGCCTCAGCGGCCTTCATTGCCGCTGCCGCTGCCGCTTTTCTGGCAGCTTCCTCGGCAGCCTTCCTGGCTGCATCCATTCCTGCTTTATCCTGCATATTTATCGCCCCTATACATCTTATTTGAGCTGCCCAATACCCCAAGACAACTCTTTTACAAGTATATCACACTTTTATACAAAAATAAAACACATTTTCAGTTTTTTTCATACATATTATTCATTTCTGATAGCTGCCAAAGGAGATAGTTTCATAGCCCTTAAAGAGGGGAAGAATCCTGCCACCATTCCGACAAGGATGGCAAAGATGAGTGATGCAAAAGCAAGCCAGATGGGAATATAAGATATGTTTCCGCTTATTTCCATAAGCTGAGAGGATGAGGCCACTATATTTATCACCGCAGATAAGGCATAGCTTATCATAAGCCCGGCCACACCGCCTATAAGCCCTATGACGCCGGCCTCTATAAGGAACATGGCCTGTATGTTCCTCATATCGCATCCTAAGACTTTTATTATGCCTATTTCCTTCGTGCGCTCATATATGGACATCATCATCGTGTTCGTGATGCCTATTGCCGCAACAAGGAGCGAAACGGCACCGATACCGCCAAGAACAAGCTGGATCACATCCATGGTCTTTTGCTCCTGTGCTATCCACTCGGCATCACTCATGGCCGAATAGCCCATGCTGTTGATAAGACTCTGCAGTTCACTGACATGGTCCATGGAATCCGTCTCGACAATAAGCTCGGTGTAGAAGATCTCCTTATAGGGCTTTCCGTTCTTCCTTAAAGGCTGATCGGGGATATTCCTGCCTTTGAATTCTTTTTTTAAAAGGTTCTTAAGGTCGTTTATGTTGGTATATATATAATATGCGTGCGTATTATAGTCTTCCGCACCTCCGGCCTGCACGCCGGATGCGGGAAGTATGTATTTTTTAGGCTTTATGGGAGCGCTTCCGTCCTCTCCGGGGGTGTTGTTCCTGAAGCTGAAATATCTGTCCATATCAAAAACGATGGATATGGGATCGTTCATAAGATCTATATCCGGAAGCACCCCGTCCTCCCAATATCCGGAAGACCCGTTCTTTGATGAAAACTGGGTCAATATCATATTTCCGTAGAATAATTCCGGAGTATTGCCGGTTTCCTTCGGAAAGTCCCCTCTGTCTATATCTATGTTCTGCTCTTCAAGATACCCTTCCTCAACGCCTCTTACCGTGGCATAACTCTGCCAGTTTCCTTTTGTAAGAAATGCGGAGGTCTCTAAAACGGGATATACGTTTTTAACGTTGGGAAGCTGTGAAAGCTCGATTATCGCTTCATCGGAAAGATGCTTTTCTTCCGTACCTGTTCCTGCAGATGAGTCAGCCCCTCCGGACATACGGTATCCTCCCTGTGAGGCATCCCTTACAGATACGCTTGTAAGCGAGCTGTACTGCGCCATCTCCTCGGTAAGGCTTTTCTTAAGTCCGAGGCCCAGAGAGACCATGACAACTATGGAAGCCACGCCTATGGTGACTCCCAATACAGTCAGTATCGTCCTTAACTTGCGTTTGAACAGATTACTTGTGCTTAATCTGAAAAGATCTAGAGGTCGCATTATATTTATCTACCGGTCCTTACCTGTCCTCATCGGGTGCGATTTCATCCGGATCGTATCCGTCATCTTCGTATCCGTCATCTTCGTATCCGCCCTCGGTTACATATTCTTCTTCGGGACTTTCTTCAGAGCCTTCTTCAGGGCTTTCTTCGTAGCTATCCTCATAGCTGTCACCGGGATTTTCCTCATAACCGTCCTCATAACTCTCCTCGGATCCGTCGTCATATCCTTCGTCGATATCATCCTCATCAAGACCTTCCTCAAGATCCTTCATGGCCTTCTTCTTTTTCTTTTTAAGAATTATAATAACGGTCGTAATTATTATCGCGAGTATGATGATCACGATGACCAGTATAAGGAGTTTGCCTGGTCCTTTGGGCTCCTCGGGAAAATCTTCCATATATCCCATGTCTTCCTCGACAAAGTCATTTATATAGAGACTAAAGAATTTTTCTTCGGTTTTAACGTTGCCCGCTTCATCTTCATAATATACCGTGGCCTTTACGGCATTCTCTCCGCCTCCCGGCGCATCGGCATTTATCATGGCATCCACATTTCCGGTAGCTCCGCTGTCGAGCTTTCCGATAAAGGAATCTCCTCCGGATATCCCCTCGCCCTCAAATTTTACCTGAACATTGTAGAGCACGGTCTTTCCGGTATTAAAGATCGAAAACATGACATTGCTCTGCTGTCCAACCGTAAGATTATCGGGCATGGCTTCGATCTCGCCTATCTCAAATCTGGCTTCCTGCTTTATAGGTATCGAAACGTTCGAGCTTGCCGTATATGCCTGATAGTTCTGGTCTTCATAGGCCATGTTGACTGCGATCTGATAGGGCTTCTGGGAAAGATCTGCCTTTGCCGTCATCTCTATATTTACATCCGCAGATCCGCCTGCTCCTATCCTGTCGACATACAGGGTATTGGATCCGCTGGTAGGAAGGAAGGCTTCATATGTACTCTCCGTATCCTTACCGGCGGTAGGCGTCGTTAAGTCTATCTGCATATTAGAAACAGCTGTTCTTTTTGAAGTATTCTGCAGATGGAGCGTAAGATCAAAGGTATCTCCGGCATAGACTTCGGCCGGCGTTGTATCAAATCCGGTTATTATGACTCTCGGAACGGATATTCCGCTTCCTCCGTCATCCTTATTTCCGGCTCCTTCGAGTCCTACCGCTCTTACCCATGTCGTAAGCGTCGTGGTCTCATATCCTTCGGAGGTATAGTAGATAACGTTAAAAGGAACTTTGTAATATCCGTTTAAGACATTCTTTCTGACCCTGAACGTCCATGTAAGCTCACGCCTCCTGTCCATGTCGTTCTGACCGTTTCCCTTTCCGGGCAGATCCGGGATCGTCTGGGTATAACCGCTCGTGTCGATCTCAAACGGCCAGTCTTCCGTATTTCCCGCAACAACAGGGGTGACTATAACATCCGTGAGCATCACATTTGACATATTAACGACAGGAAGTACCACATTTATCGTGCTCCCGGCATAAGCAACAGGCGTTATCCAATCTCCTCCGACCATGATGAACTGATTTGTCGTAGTCGGCATATGAGCTTCATCCTCGTTTACGGAGTCATTCTCGGAATATGCCGTATTTCCGTTATCGTTTACGGGAGCATTTAAGGACTCCTTATTCTGATCCGATGTATCACCGGAAGCGTTTTTATTGTTACCGGAAGAATTTTTGTTACTGTCGGATGAATTCTTATTGGAAGAGGTTCCGGCATTTGTCGCATTATTACCTGTATTTGAAGAAGGCGTGGCAGGCTTTGTATCCTCATCTGTAAGAACCGTGATCTCCAATGCCTCGTTTTCTACCGTGCAGCCATAAACACCCGCGTTAGATCCTCCGGCTGATCCGGCCGCGTAAATATCCAAAGCTCCCGTGATAAACACCAATGCAGCTGCAAATATCGGTATGATGCGTTTAATCCTTCTGTAAAGCATTTTTCTTCTCCTGCCTTTTTTCTTCTATTTTAATTATCTTTCCGTCTTTTATATGGAAGATACGATCCGCATATGAAGCCAGATTGTTATCGTGTGTTACCATGATGAGTGTCTGCTTTTTTTCGTTTACGAGCCTTCTCATCAGGTTCATGACATCCTCCGATGTCCTGGAATCCAGGTTCCCGGTAGGTTCATCCGCAAAAACTATCTCCGGATCCACAACAAGGGCACGGGCTATACCTATCCTCTGCTGCTGTCC
>DMCJ01000208.1 GCA_003446735.1 Lachnospiraceae bacterium
GAAGTAATGAACATGATAGAGATCAAGGTCGCAAACAAAGGCCTCGAATTTAATGCGGTCGTTGCCGAAGATATACCTTATCTTCTTTACGGTGACGATGTCCGCTTAAGACAGATAATCATCAACCTTCTCACAAACGCAGTTAAATATACAAAAGAAGGCAGCGTGGTATTAAAGGTTGACTGGAAAGAAGCAGGCGATTCCTCTATCGACCTTATCGTAGCCGTTACAGACACCGGTATCGGTATAAAAGAAGAAGATCTTGACAAGCTCTTTGTTTCCTTTGAGCGTATCGAAGAGCGCAGGAACAGGAATATCGAAGGCACTGGCCTCGGACTTTCAATTACAAGGCAGCTCTTAGGCCTTATGGGCAGCGACCTTTCCGTTCGAAGCGATTACGGCGTAGGTTCCACCTTCTCCTTCGTATTAAAGCAGGGCATAAGAGACAGAAAGCCTGTCGGCAAATTCCGCGAGAAATATGCATACAGCCGTGAGAAACACAAGAAATACAGGACCACATTCGTAGCTCCGAATGCACGCATCCTCGTAGTTGATGATAATGCGATGAACATCGCCGTTGTCGAAGGTCTGCTTAAGGCCACACAGATAAAAGTCGATAAGGCTACCGGCGGTCTTGAAGCTCTCGAGATGTGCGAAAAGACACAGTATGACCTCATCCTCATGGACCACATGATGCCCAATATAGACGGTATCGAGACTCTCCACAGATTAAAGGAGTCCGAAGGCCCCAACTTAGATACTCCCGTAGTGGTTCTTACCGCCAATGCAGTATCCGGTGCAAAGGAAATGTATGAGGCCGAAGGCTTTATCGATTACATGAGCAAGCCTATCCAGGGCAAGCCCTTAGAGGAAAAGATCAAGCAGTATCTTCCCGAAAGCAAATATGTCCTTGTTGAATACGACAAGGTTGAGCAGGATATCTTCGGCTCCGTATGGAAGGCCATGGCCGATGAGATCGGTGAGGAATACCGCTTCCAGGAGATCGACCTCCCCTCTGCAATCGAATCCGCCGAAGGTAACAGGGACACCTTCAGATTCCTCTTACAGTCATTCCATGACAACTCTCAGAAGAACAAGAATGACATCATAAGATCCTATGAGGAGGAAAACTACAAGGATTATACGATCTACGTACATGCTTTAAAGAGCACATCCAAGATGATCGGTGCCTTAGAGCTTTCCGAGAAAGCAAGGCTCTTAGAGAAAGCCGGCAAGGAAGAGAACATCGAATACATCAAGGAAAGCCATGATGAAGTCATAAATCTCTTTGATAAATTAAACGATGAGATAGGCGATTATCTCACAAAGGTAAGCCCTCAGGAAACAGAGGACGACAATCCCGAGCTTGACGAAGAAGTAAAGAAGGCTCTTGAAAAAGCAAACAAGATGTAAGACCGGAAGGTTCCGATAAAAAAACAACCCCGCGCCGTGTGCGCGGGGCTTTTACATTTTTATATGCTTTCAAAATATTCTTTAAGCTTTGCAAGTAGCGAAAGCTTTCCGATAGGCTTTAATATATATCCTTTCGGGTCTAACTTCATGCATTCGTTTATCTTTGCACTCTCTGCGACTCCGGTAAGGAAAAATACCGCCGTATCCCTGATTTCCTCATCGTCCCTTATCCGTCTTAAGGTCTCAACTCCGTCCATACCCGGCATCAGATAATCAAGGAGCACCAGATCGGGCTTATCGTCCGATTTAAGGACCGATAGCGCTTCCTCTCCGCTTTCCACTGCTCTGACTAGGTAGTTGTCTCTTAAGAAGGCCTGAAGGAGTCTGAGCATATTCCTGTCATCATCGACAACAAGAACGGTTCTCCTGTCAGCCATGATCATTCACCTTCCATCTAAATTCCCATAATTTACACTCTTGTATCCCAAAGGGGATGTTAACAATAATCTTAACACAGCTCCAATTTTGTGGCAAGTGTGACAGGGGGACGGTTCTGTTGTCACATTCTATCGAACAGCGCCAATCTTTTTATAAGATCCACCGGGACAAGCTCTCGCACAGCGCGTGTGCCCTAGCGGACGCTAAGCTCTCGCTTCACTACGTTTGCGAATCGCTAAGCGCCGAGACCCGCGATGGTCCCGTTTGGATCATATAAAAAGCTTGCCGCTTGAATATAATATGTGACAGAGGACCTGGCCCCTGTCATACCAATAGCCCGGCGATAATGAGCGCCCTTTGCTTCCACGTATGATACTCGGAAGCCATCTTAAAACCATTATCCGCGATATCCTGGAGCATCGCCTTATCCGAAAGAGCGCTGCCAACGATACCGGGCAGATTTTCAAGATCCGACAATGAATATATGAGCGAATTATCCTTATCTTTAAGCCAGTTATCAAGATAGAGCGAGCTGTCGGTAAGGCTCACTCCGCCGTTTAGCATGGTATTAAATATCCTGTCATGCGCTCCTCTTTTAAACCAGGGCATGACATTAAGACAGATGACCGAATCGGAGAGCATCTTAAGGCAGCCCTCGGAATCAAGACTTCCTCCGGAGATTATATTCCCGGGATGTTTAGTCTCGATGTCCTCAAATCCGCTTCCGTAGCAATGGATCTTATATCCGGCATCGGATAATATCCTTATCACTTCTCCGCGGAAATGGAATCTCACATACATGTCAAGGAAGATCATGTTAGGGAGCGTGTCCTTTATATCTTTTTCCGTAGCCTCGGGGATCTCGCGCTTTATCGCATCAGCCGCCACGTCTTCGAGAAGCTTTGAAGGATCCTTTATCAGCTCATCAAGTATGCCCCTGTAAAATTCCTCATATTCCTTTCCGTTACGGCTCATATAAGGCGCGAAATTCTCGGGCGGCACATAATTTCCCACAAAGCATATGTCCATGGAACGCTCTGTAAGCTTTTTATATGATCCATCGGGATAAAGCGACGTACCCGCAAGCGGAAGAAAAGGTCCACGCTTTATTTCGGGAAAATAATGCTTCATATAAGCATCATGATTTTCATCTATGCTTATATGAATATACTCAGGCGGCACCTTTTCGAGAAATCTGTGATAATAAAAAGGATGATCGACAGCAATGTTAATGCAGGGGATATCAAATTCCTCCCAGATATATCTGCCCTCTTCCTCATCGAAAAATGCCTCACTCTCGCCGGTAAGGCCGTGGAAATTAAAGGTTACGACCGCAGTCTCGCCTTTTCTTATAAATGAAAGCAGCTTCCCGGCGCTCTCCTTTTCCTTCGTATAATCGTAGAAGAAGGTGAGCATCCCGAGTTCATTAAATGTCTTTGCCATCTGCTCGGAGAAATAAGCTGTAGTCTCTATGTCCCCGCAGAACATGATGATCCTGTTTATCATATCGCCTTTACCTTATCAAACATCTCATCGACTGCTGCAAAAAGTTCGTCCATCGTTAATGCATCATTTACTTTTACACGAAACGAAGCCGAATTCGGCATTCCGGCCGTATACCAGGCCGCATGTTTCCTCATTTCCTTTACGGCTATGACCTCGCCTTTAAACTCCCGTAAAAGAAGAGCATGCTCTCTTATCGTATCTCTTATCTCGGGTAAGCTCCTGCCTGAAGGATCTTTACCCGTCCTTAATTTATCGTCTATATCCTTTATTATCCAGGGATTTCCCCTTGCCGCCCTTGCGACCATGACACCGTCGCATCCGGTCTTTTCAAACATATTTAAGGCTGAAGAAGCGTCCGTGACATCTCCGTTACCTATGACAGGGATATCGACAGCTTCCTTTACCGCGCGTATAACTTCAGGATCGGCTTTCCCGGAGTAATACTGATCACGGGTGCGTCCGTGGACGGCCACGGCCGAAGCGCCGCTCTCCTTAGCTATATGAGCGATCTCAGGGGCATTTACATGACCTTCGTCAAAGCCTTTCCTTATCTTGACCGTAACAGGTATACTTGAAGCCTTTACGACCTTTTCTATTATCTCTCCCGCAAGAAGCGGCTCCTTCATAAGCGCCGAGCCCTCGCCGTTATTTACGATCTTAGGCACGGGACAGCCCATATTTATATCAAGGAACATATATCGGGAAAGATCCAGTCCCTTTACAACTTCAGCCATAAGATCGGGCTCTCTTCCGAAAAGCTGGAGCGAGAGCGCGCCTTCCTCGGGATGTACCTTTAAAAGCTCCGTCGTATTCTTATTTTTGTAGGATATGGCCTTGGCACTGACCATTTCCATGCACACGAGCCCTGCCCCCCTGCGGGCGCATATCACCCTGAAAGGAAGGTCGGTGACTCCGGCCATGGGCCCTAAAATGATCGGGGAAGGTAATTCCCTTCCCCCTATCACAAGTTTCTTCATATCCATTATCTGTTCTTTTCGTATATCCTTCTGAGTCCGTCAAGAGTAAGGAACGGATCATAAATATCTATCTTTTGGGTCTCATCGGCGATTATCCTTCCGAGTCCTCCGGTCGCGATGACCTTAAGATCTTTATATCCCGTTTCTTCCCTGACTTTTTCGATTATATATTCGGTCTGTCCTATCTGTCCGTAAACAAGTCCTGCCTGCATGGAACTTACGGTCTCGGCTGCTAAGATCGAATCGGGCTTCTTTATCTCGATCTCGGGAAGCTTAGCCGTATCTTCCCATAAAGCCTTTGCGCTTATCCTTATTCCGGGCGCCGTGATACCGGCTGTAAATCTGCCGTCTTCGGTCACAAGATCATAGGTCGTAGCCGTACCGAAATCAAGGACGAGCACAGGACCGCCGTACTTTTCGTATCCGCCCACGGCATCCACGATACGGTCTGCTCCGATCTCTCTGGGATTGGGTGTATCTATCTTTATTCCGGTCTTAACACCCGGGCCTACTATGAGAGGCTTATGTCCGATATAATGTACGACCGCATTCTCGAGTGCATGCATGACATCAGGCACTACGCTGGCTATGATCGCACCGTGCACCTCTTTCTTTTCTATCTTGTTGGCATAGAGCATCTCCATAAGGAGAATGCCGTATTCATCCGAGGTACGCGGTATCTGTGTCGTGATACGGAAGGTATTTTTAAGTTCCTCCTTATCATAGACTCCGCAGGTAATATTGGTATTTCCGACATCAATCACTAAAAGCATCCTGATCCTCCTTTAAAACAAATGCCCTGTAAAACTGTTCGAGCTGTTCTATCATCCCGGCCCTGGTCCTTCTGATCTCAGAGATCATAAGGCCTGCCGAAACCTCATCGTACATAAGGTCATCTTCATCGTGCTCGCTCTTTAAGCAAAGTTCTCCGTCATCTTCAAAATACATCATGAATATCCCGCCCACTTCCGATGCAAAGAGGACGCAGATCACATGAAGCTCCTCCTTCATATCTTCCGGGATCAGATCAAAATACTTGTTGAAGAAGTATTTCTCATTATAGGAATTGGCGGCGCATAGCACCATATTATCTTCATTTTCCATTCTGTTTTTCCTTATAAAATACTATGAAACGCAGTGATCATACATATCCGTATATGCCTCTTACGCTCACTTCTCCGGCAAATACCTCGCATATATCCCCATCATCCTTTCTGACTTTAAGCTCGCCTCTTTCGTTTATGCCAAGAGCCGTGCCTTCATATTCGCCTTTCGGATCAAGGACTCTTACTTTCTTACCCATGTTAATAAGTCTTTTTTCATATATCTCCCTTATAAGGGACAGATCTCCGCTTATTTTAAAATTCTCATAATAAGCTTCGAAAGCCTTCATGGTATCGGCGATGATAACACTCCGCAGGGCCTTTTCGCCCTTTTCGAGAAGGATGCTGGTGGCAGTCTCTTTTATCTCATCGGGGAAATCCGTATCATTAACATTTATTCCCGTCCCGATCACCACGTATTTTACATATCCTTCTTCAACACTCATCTCAGTCAGGATACCGCATATCTTCTTTCCACTGACGATAACGTCATTGGGCCATTTGATAAAGACATCCTTATCGGGAAGAGCTTTATCCACCGCATCCGCGACCGCCATCGCCATGATAAGCGTGACCATGGGAGCTATATCGGGGGCATATTCGGGACGCAGCCCGAGGCTCATATATATATTTACCTTTTCAGGGGATTCCCAGCTCCTGCCGCGTCTTCCCCTTCCCGAGACCTGCTTATCGGCTACGACCAGTACTCCTTCGGGCCCGCCGTTTTCAAGTATGTCCTTTACGTCTGCATTTGTGGAACCGGTGCTTTCCTTAAAATATACGGGATGTCCCATTACATTCGTATCAAGGCGGCTTTTTATCTCACCTTCCGAAAGATCGTCCTGCTGTGAGATGAGCTTATATCCCTTATTTGTCACGGATTCTATCTCATATCCCTTGTCCTTTAAGCTCTTTATCGCCTTCCACACGGCAGTCCTCGAAACGCCCAGATGCTCGCATAATTCCTGGCCGGATACAAAATCATTTCTTTGTCTTAAGATGGAAAGGAGCTCTCCTTTCATTTAAGATCCTCCCAGCCTAAGGTGGCGGCCATCACGGCCTTTATCGTATGCATCCTGTTCTCGGCTTCATCAAAAACAGGGCCTGCATATTTCTCAAATACCTCATCGGTAACTTCCATCTCGGTAATATCAAAGCGCTTGCCCATTTCAGCGCCGATCTTGGTCTCAAGATCATGGAACGCGGGAAGGCAGTGCATGAAAATGGCATTTTCTCCGGCATTCTTCATGACATCCATGGTCACCTTATAAGGCGAAAGATCTCTTATCCTTTCCTCCCATATCTCATCAGGCTCACCCATCGAAACCCATACGTCGGTATATACGACATCTTTATTTTTGGTACCTTCCGAAACATCCTCTGTTAAAGTGATGGATCCGCCGTTCTCTTTAGCTATCTCCCTGCACTTATCAACAAGCTTACTGTCAGGGAAATATTTTGCAGGTGCACAGGCCGTAAAATGCATACCCATCTTCGCGCATGTCACCATCCAGGAATTGCCCATATTATATCTGGCATCTCCCATATATACAACGCTCTTTCCCTTAAAAGAGCCGAAATATTCTTTTATCGTAAGAAGGTCGGCAAGCATCTGTGTGGGATGGAATTCATTGGTAAGTCCGTTCCAGACCGGCACATCGGAATACTTTGCAAGCTCATCCACTATCTCCTGTCCGTAGCCCCTGTATTCGATCCCTTCGAACATGCGGCTTAAGACCCTGGCGGTATCCCTGATGCTTTCCTTCTTTCCTATCTGAGAGCCCGAAGGATCCAGATAAGTCGTACCCATTCCAAGATCGTGGGCAGCACACTCAAATGCACAGCGCGTCCTCGTGCTGGTCTTTTCAAATATAAGAGCAACATTCTTACCTCTTAATCTGTCTACAGGCTCCCCTTTCTTCTTTTTTTCCTTAAGCTCTGCAGCCAGATCTATAAGATAGTTGATCTCCTCGGGAGTATAATCAAGGAGCTTTAAAAAATCGCGCTGATATAATAGTGACATGTTACTTCCTCCTGAAATAGCAAGGAGCCGGTAAAGACCGGCCCCATGAGAAATTTAAAATGTAAGCCTCTTATTTGGATTCGGTGAGCACCTCTTTGATGCCTGTAGCCAGTCCCGCTATCCCCGCTATATCCGAGGGGATTATGATCTTGGTAGCCTGACCGTTTGCGGCTCTTCCGAATGCCTCTAAGCTCTTTAACTGTAAAACGGCATCGTTGGGATCGGACTCCCTTAACATCTTGATACCGTCAGCCGTAGCCTGCTGTACCTTCATGATGGCTTCAGCCTGACCTTCGGCCTCTCTTATCATCTTTTCCTTCTGGGCCTCGGCTCTTAAGATCGCTGCTTCCTTCTCGGCCTGAGCCTCGAGAATAGCCGATTCCTTTTTACCTTCGGCAACAAGTATCGTGGACTTCTTCTCACCTTCGGCTCTTAAGATCGCTTCACGTCTTTCACGCTCCGCCTTCATCTGCTTCTCCATGGCATCTCTGATACCTGCGGGAGGGATGATGTTCTTAAGCTCCACACGGTTTATCTTGATACCCCAGGGGTCCGTAGCGATATCAAGAGTGGAACTCATCTTTGTATTGATCTCTTCTCTTGAATTAAGAGTCTGGTCGAGCTCCATATCACCTATGATATTACGAAGGGTGGTGGATGTTAAGTTCTCTATGGCAAGAAGAGGATTTTCAACTCCGTATGCAAAAAGCTTTGCATCGGTTATCTGATAAAATACGATCGTATCGATCTGCATCGTAACGTTATCTCTGGTGATAACGGGCTGGGGCGGGAAATCCGCTACCTGCTCCTTTAAGAGCACCTTCTTGGCTACCTTGTCGATAATGGGCCACTTCCAGTGAAGTCCGACTGACCAGGTTGCCTGATATGCACCGAGTCTTTCAACTACGTAGGCATGTGCCTGAGGAACGACCTTGATACAGCT
>DMCJ01000128.1:0-1472 GCA_003446735.1 Lachnospiraceae bacterium
AGAGAGATCTGCTCCGAAATATCGCAGGCGGGAATCAGTTTTTCAGCATAGCTGACATTATAATTTTCAACCATTACCACCTTCATATAAGGCGATACATCGGGATCGTTGTTTACTATCTGCTCAAGGCATAAGATCAGATGGATGATATCCTGTGCGATGACATAAGCGGGTGCAGCCTTGGCTCCGAAGATGAAAGTGATCGGACGGCTCGGCTTTTTACCGTCTTTTATCTCCAGATATTTGTGGATGATATAAAGGGCGTTCATCTGCTGCCTCTTATACTCATGGAGACGCTTGATCTGGATATCGAAAATCGACTCCGTATCCAGCTTTACGCCTTCTTTTTCAAGGACAAAAGCTGCGAGTTCTTCTTTTTTCTGCTGCTTTATATCGGCAATCTTTGTTAAAAAGATGCTGTCATTTATCTTTGAAAGAAGCTTTTCAAGCTCATCTGCATCATTCTTAAAGCCATCTCCGATCGTATCTTCGATGAGCTTTGTAAGAGGCTTGTTACATGAATAAAGCCATCTTCTGAAAGTGATACCGTTGGTCTTGTTATTGAACTTCTCCGGATAGATCTTATAAAATCTGTTAAGCTCGGTATCCTTTAAGATCTCGGTATGGATCGCCGCAACACCGTTTACCGAAAAGCCGTAATGGATATCGATATGCGCCATGTGGACGCGCTCGTCCTCATCGATTATCTGTACCTTCGGATCCTCATATTTATCACGCACTCTCTTATCGAGTTCCTTTATGATCGGAACAAGCTGGGGCACAACCTTCTCAAGGTACTCAAGAGGCCACTTTTCAAGCGCCTCGGCAAGTATCGTGTGATTGGTATATGCACATGTCCTGCTTACCACCTCAATAGCCTCATCCATTGATATGGCCTTATCATCCGTAAGTATCCTTATAAGCTCGGGGATTACCAGCGTAGGATGCGTATCGTTTATCTGGATAACGGCATAATCGTACATCCTCCGAAGGTCGGCCTTATTTGCCTTTAATTCGCGAAGGATGAGCTGGGCCGCATTAGAGCACATAAAATACTGCTGATAGATACGAAGGAGATTGCCTGCCTCATCCGAATCATCGGGATAAAGGAATAAGGTCAGGTTCTTTTTGATATCTTCCTTGTCAAAACTTATGCCTTTCTTAACGATGGACTCATCCACGCTCTCGACATCAAAGAGCCTTAATTTGTTTATGCCGTTCTTATATCCGACTACGTCGATATCATACATGCGGGAGCGAACGGTCAGATCGCCGAAAGGTATCTCGAATCCGATATCGGTCTTATTAAGCCATGTATCCTTTTCTATCCACTCGTTCTTCTCCGCGGTCTGCTTTCTGTCTTTAAAGACCTGCTTGAAAAGGCCGAAGTGATAATTAAGTCCGATGCCTTCTCCGGGAAGTCCCAGTGAAGCGATGGAATCAAGGAAACATGCGGCAAGTCTTCCGAGTCC
>DMCJ01000128.1:1555-4983 GCA_003446735.1 Lachnospiraceae bacterium
GGTTCGGGCTCGCATTCCTCTATATCGGAAATATTCTTTCCGTATTTGTTTAATATGCCGTTTAATTTATCGTATACACCGAGATTTATAAGGTTATTTCCAAGAAGTCTTCCGATAAGGAATTCGGCCGAGATATAGTATACTTTCTTATCACCGTAGATCGGCTCCGTCGTCCTTGCAAGCGCCTTGGTAAGGTGAAGTATGCCTATATAAAGTTCCTCATTCGTACAGTCTGCGATACCTTTTGAAAAATGCTTGTTTAAGATACCTTCAAGCTGATCCTCCATCTTGTTTTCGATTACTTCTCTTTCCAGTGTCATCGTAAATAACTCCTCATTAATGTTTGATCTTTATATTTGTAAGAGCGACCTGATCGCCCGTAAGAGCTGCGTAAAGTTCTTTATTGCCGTCGGTTATAAGCGTTGTATCCTTGATAAAGATACCCAGGTTCTCAGTGGTCGTTATTATCTTATTGTCTTTCCTCTGGAATTTGACGACCGCATCATAACCCTTTTTGTTCTCTTCCTTCCAGACATCCCATCCGCCGAAATTATCCGTCTGATTGATGATCATCCTGTTATCCGATATATCATTTGAATCCCAATTCTCTCCGTCGAATCTGACAAGGGCATATTCCTTGAAATTCTCTCCCTTGACCTTTTTATCCCCGGAGGAATAAATTGACACAAACGGACAGTGCCATACCAGCCTCGCCGTAGGAAGGCTCATCGTATGGAAGGTGATCGTAAGCCCGTCTGTTATCGGGATGCCTTCGGTAGCATCGCTTCTGTAACCGTTTATCTGAATGTTCGGAATATCTCCCTCGGGTCCGTCGATATAGCTTATCTCCTCGGCGATCCTCTTTATATATACATCTTTTACGGGATCTTCTTCCCTGTCAGTCACAACATCCTTGATTATGCAGTCAGATCCGGTAATGCCTATATAGCAGTATCTTACGCTGTCCGGAAGTGCTATGGTTATCTCCTCGGTCTTATCCTCGTCTTCTAACCTTAAAAGTACATGATCCCTTACCTTTACTGCCGATATCACCATGTGCCTTTCATCGGATACGGCACCCTTCTCGCTGTCATCCTTAAGTCCGACTATCTTTCTTTCTATCTTTCTGACACCGGCGTTTTCTATCTCCTCGCACTTGATGATCCTTAAGTATTCGTAATTATTTAACTCTTCGGCAGTTTTATCATCACTGTGAAAACGGGCATCGAGGGAATCAAAAAGGATAAATCCGGGCTTTCCGTCCGTACCTTTTTTAGGAATATAATCAAACTGGATCCTGCATAAATGCTGATTTACCCAGATACCGTCGCTTATCACATCCGCGAACTCGTTACAGTCAAGTTCGTTATTTGCAGACAGGCCTTTAAGCTTGATCCTTTCCCTTAATTTATATTCATTATCCTCATCGATGATACGCCTCATTATCATGGCGATCTCGGGATCAAACTGCGTGCCGGCGCCTTTTACTATCTCTTCCCTTGCTATCTGCTGGGGGACGGTGTTCCTGTAACTTCTCGTGGAAGTCATCGCATCATATGCATCGGCGACGGAAATTATACGCGCGATCTCGGGGATATCATCTCCCTTTAATCCGTCCGGGTAACCCTTCCCGTCATATCTTTCGTGATGATAATGCGCTCCTATGGAGATATAAGGATATTCGCTTATGCTGGTAAGGATCTGATTACCCATGACCGGATGAGTCTTTATGATCTCATATTCTTCATCAGTCAGCTTTCCGTTTTTATTGATGATGGTATCACTTATACCGATCTTTCCGACATCATGAAGAAGCGCGGAGTAATAGATCTTATAGCACTCCTCTTCGCTCTTTCCCATCTGTCTTGCGATCTTTTCGGAATACTCGGCAACCCTTAAAGAATGACCGTGGGAATATGTATCCTTAGCATCGATCGCGTTAACAAGAGCGGTAGCCGTCTGCTCAAAAAGGTGCTGTGCAAGTTTCTGCTGCTCTTTATAATGTTCTACTTCGGCAGTCTGGAGATTCTTTATCTTTTTACTGTAGGAATAGATCGCGATTATCGCCACGATGGTAAATATATTACCGAATAGTCCGGAAAGACTGCCCCAGTTATGCGATATGATAATGGAGATGATGACACGGGGAAACGCCACAAAAAGTGCTATGAATGACAATATGAACCCGGGCTTTTCATAAAAAAGCACGAGAAATACTATGCAGATATTGGCAAGCGGAGAAAAAATACCCGCGAAAGAAGCCATTGGGATGACATTAACTCCTATCCTTATGACTTCCTCGGAGCGTGATGCAACAGCCGTAAATATGGTAGCTATCAGATAAAGAACTATCAGCAGGCCAAAGCATAACCAATATAATACTTTATTTTCCTTTTGCATTTTCATTAACGCATCCGATCTATGATAAAAGAAATTTTTGCATAAAAGCGTAAGTTATATTATACAAAAAAATGGCGTCCTATGCAAGACGCCACAACGTAATAAAATACGTTAAATCCTTATTTTTCGAGCAGATATCCCGAGAAATTGGCCATGATCTTTTCGGGCTCATCTCCGTTATATGTGACCGAGATCTCCTTAAAAAAGATATCGTGATCATCGTCAACTTTCAGGATGCCGTATTTACCGATATCAAAATCAAATTCATTTCCCTCTTCATACTGCCTTATCGCTTCCTTACACACTCCTTCCAGGCTTAACACATATTCCGTATTTTCAGGACCATATCCCGTAGATCTGTCTTCAATGACCGTGAAATGGACATCATACGGAGCATCCTTTATATCCCCGTATTCCCAGTTAACATATCCCGTCTCATATATCCTCTTATATTCCGAGATATCAAGTGAGGATATATTTTGATCATCCCTTAGATACGCAGTCCTTTCATAGTGATGTCCGTTATCCTCCATGCACTGCTTTATCCTGTCTGCCTCTTCCTTTGAAAATCCCTCATCAGCGGTCTTTTCCCCTTTATAGCCCACTCTCCTTATCGTATTAAAAGCACTCTCTAAGCTTTCCGAATCTGAATGTCCGATCTTTTCCTTTGCCAGGATAGCCCTCACCCTTTTTACCTGGGAATTAATGACCGCGTCGTCAAATCGGATGCCGGGCACTAAAACGCAAATAAGAGAAAGCCCCATAAAGACCGCCAGCATGATCCTTATCATATCTTTTTTTGTTCTGCGCCCTGTAATATAAAGGGCAAAATATATGATCTCTATGATGATAAGAACTATGCCGAAATACCTTGATACGGTAAGTCCGTACTGGCCAATCCTTATCGAAAGGCTCCAGATCTGAAGGAAAATAAACGGGATATATACATAAGGTACGATGAAAGCGACCTTACCCATGCCCTTTTCATCTCTGCCTATATCATGTCCCATCGTCCATATGAAAGTCCC
>DMCJ01000051.1 GCA_003446735.1 Lachnospiraceae bacterium
AAGGAAATGCGATTTGACAGGCTCGGAGCATTTAAGTTTTCTCCCGAAGAAGGAACGAAAGCCTTTGATATGAAAGACCAGATCAAAGAGTCGGTTAAAGACGAGCGCTTTGATCAGATAATGCTCTTACAGCAGGATATCACACTGAATATAAACAAAGAGCTTGAAGGCATAACGGCAGATGTCATGGTCGAGGGATATATCCCCGATGATGAAGTCTATGTCGGAAGGACATACAGGGATGCCCCCGATGTGGACGGACTTATATTCTTTAAATACCCGGGAGAGCTTTTGAGCGGAGATTTTGTTAAAGTTAAAGTCACCAGATGTTTAGACTACGATCTTTACGGAGAGATCATAAATGAACCTTCCGAATAAACTTACATTAAGCAGAGTCATAATGGTACCCTTTTTCGTGGCGGCGATACTGCTTTGTCCATATGAGCCGATACTTAAATGGGTAGCTGTCATCATTTTTATCACAGCAAGCATAACCGATCTTTTTGACGGAAAGATCGCAAGGAAATATAATCTTGTCACAAATTTCGGTAAATTTGCCGATCCTCTGGCGGACAAGCTTTTGGTATGTTCCGCTCTTATCTGCATGACTTCTTTGGGCGGAGCAGTTCCGGCCGTTATCACGATAATCATAATCGCAAGAGAATTCATAATAAGCGGATTCAGGCTCATAGCCGCCGAAAAGGGAACGGTCATCGCTGCCAGCATGTGGGGTAAGTTCAAGACTACTTTCCAGATGATCATGGTAATAGGAAAGATGCTCGTTCTTGATGCATATATAAGGCCGGAGACGAGAGCGGATCACTCATATCTGCCTTTTTCTCATGGATTTAATGCGGTTTTGTTTTATATAACGGAAACGGCCATGTATATAGCCTTGATCCTGACCGTTATCTCGTTATGCGATTACCTGTTTAAGAATAAAGATGTATTAAAGGATGTGTAGCCATGGTTGTTGAGATCGTTAGCGTAGGGACCGAGATCCTTCTCGGAAATACCGTAAACACAAATGCGGCATATCTTGCGGAAAGGTGTGCAAAGCTCGGGCTTTCCTGTTATTACCAGACGGTTGTCGGTGATAATGAAGAAAGGCTTTTAGAGACGATAAAGACTGCAAGAAGCAGGGCTGATATCATCATCTTTACGGGCGGACTCGGACCGACTCAGGATGATCTTACAAAGGAGACCGTTGCGAAGGCATTTAACAAGCTTCTTATCATGGATGAGGAGTCCAGAAAGAGGCTCAGGGATTATTTCGAAAAGAGAAATAAAAAGATATCCGACAATAACTGGAAGCAGGCTATGGTCCCGGAGGGAAGTTTCGTATTATATAATGACAACGGAACGGCACCCGGCCTGATCATGGAAGTTGATAATAAAAGACTCATCCTTTTGCCCGGACCTCCCAATGAGCTTATTCCTTTATTTGAGCAGAAGGTTGAACCGTATCTTTCAAAGGTAACAAACTCCGTTATCGTATCAAAGGTCGTAAAGATCTGCGGCATAGGCGAGAGCATGGTAGAGACCATGATCGAAGATATGATAAACGCGCAGGATAATCCCACCATAGCCACATATGCCAAGACGGGAGAGGTCCATATAAGAGTAACGGCTGCGGCGGATAACGAAAAGCAGGCCGGCAAACTCTTAAAGCCCGTTGTAACCGAGCTTAAGAACCGTTTCCAGGAAGCTGTATATACCACAAAAGAAAATGTGAGCCTGGAAGAGTCGATAGTTGAGCTCCTTGTTGCAAATTCACTTACGATATCCACAATAGAATCCTGCACGGGAGGAATGGTAGCCGCCAGACTTATAAATGTACCCGGTGTATCCGAGGTGTTTAAGGCCGGATATGTTACATATTCAAACAAGGCAAAGAGAAAGGTCCTCGGAGTAAAGTCATCCACTCTGAAAAAATATACTGCAGTCAGTGAGCAGGTCGCAAAGGAGATGGCAAGAGGTGTTTCCCTTGTAACAAAGGCCGATGTCACCGTATCCGTTACGGGCATCGCAGGCCCTGATGGCGGAACCAGCGAAAAACCTGTCGGACTTGTATATATAGGATGCAATGTCAAAGGAACGATAGTCACGGAAGAATACAATTTCACCGGAAACCGCAGCAGGATAAGGGAAAATGCTACAGTAGCGGCGCTTACCCTTTTGAGAAAATGCGTTCTCAAATATTACAGTGAAGTAACGTTCAAAGGATGAATAAATGAGTGATATGAATTTAAGCTGCCCCAGATGCGGCGGCGAGATGAAAAACGGCATGTGCGTAAGCTGCGGATATATTATGCAGAATAACAGCGAAGTCTTTACTACGCCCGACATCCCGACTTATGAGCCCGCGGATCTTACGCCTGAAGTAAGTGATATATACGATCCCGGAACAGATAATATCCTTGATCTTAATGTTGATCCGCTCGAAACGGATATCACTGCAGGGGATATGACATCTGATGCGGATGTCCTTTATACGGATGTTTCGGATCAGCCGGCTGTAAATACGGAGCCTGCAGAAAGCGGATCTTTTTCGCAGGATGCAAATGCACCTTATGGAAGTGCGCCCTTGCCCGGTGCGAACGCTCCCTACGGAAGTGCGCCCATGCCCGGTGCGAACGCTCCCTACGGAAGTGCGCCCATGCCCGGCGCGAACGCTCCTTACGGAAGTGCGCCCATGCCCGGCGCCAATGCACCTTATGGGAATGCAAATGCTCCTTACGGGAATCCGTATGTAGGGCCTGACGGAAGATTTGATCCCAATCTCTTACCCGGATATACGCAGACTACAAAGAATAGATCAACGGGTATCATCATCGCTTTTGTCGTCATCGTTCTTTTTGTCTTGATCGCAGGTGTGGTCGGACTTAGCATTTCGCTTAAGAGATATATCAAAGAGGCAGAAGATTATCGTAATGATGAATGGGAATTTGATGATGACGATTCTCTGTTTAATTATGACGACGGGGAAGACGAACCGGATTTCGATTACGATACCGACGATGACTACGATGACTACGATGACTACGACTACGGTTACGGCGGAAATACCGATTTTGTTGATGATATCGACTGGAACGATAAATCATGGAAAAAGGAAAACAGGATAAGGACAAAAGATGAGATCATAAAGATGGGAGAGTATCCCGAGCTTATGAACTGTATCGACAAAAACGTTTCCTACGATCTTTTATTTAACAACGAAGAATATAAAGATAAGAATAACAATGTATGCATAAGGATACAGTATTATCAGGTTTCCGGTACCGGACATGATGAGGAGATAAACGAAGCCCTTAAAGATGAGGCTTTCTATTATCTTTATGATTATGAGGATTATAAAGATGAATATATGGATATGTTCGATGAATACGGAGCCGGATTATCCCGTAACGTTCTTGCATATGTTACCTATAACGATGATGATACACTTAGCGTTGTTTATGATCACAGGTTCAGGACTGCGGTAGAGGGAGTGATGGAACTGACCTGTGTCAATTTCGATCTTACGACCGGAAGAAGGCTGGATAATACCGAGATACTTGATTATAATGATGATTTTGCAAAATTCTTAAGACAGAGGATGCTCGATCAGATGGGAAATGATTGCAGTGCATCGCAGTTCTCCGATGAATATCTTCTGGAAAGTTTAAGCGATGAGTACGGCCTTATATTCTGCTATACGCCGTTAGGCGCCGAATGCGGCATCAATTACCAGCTGCCCGGGCAGTACGGATGGATAACAGCGACGTTAAGCGAAAAGGAGATCGATAAATATTCCTTAAAGCTGTGACGGACAGGATCCCGAAAATGTCATTTATGATATTGACGGGATCTTATTTTTGTGATAATGTTTCATTACACGCTTATATATCTATGCGGCATTTCGTCGTATTTTTCATTTTTGAAGTTATTTTATGATAAGATCCAAAGCTAAGAGAGTTTTATCGTACTGTAATATCATTATATTATTTATGTAAATTAATTGTTGACAAATTCGAACATTTGTTTTATTCTGTATATGGAGCGAACAGATGTTCCGATAAAAGGAGAGGAATCTACAATGGAAAGAGAAGAAAAATTAAAAGCATTGGACGCAGCGGTTTCACAGATTGAAAAGGCTTACGGCAAGGGATCCATAATGAAGCTCGGAGACCCCGCCCGCCAGATGAATATCGAGACGATACCTACCGGTTCTTTAAGTCTTGATATAGCTCTCGGACTCGGAGGTATCCCCAAGGGAAGGATAATCGAGATCTACGGTCCCGAGTCAAGCGGTAAGACCACTGTTACATTACATATGATATCAGAAGTTCAGAAGAGAGGCGGTATCGCAGGTTTCATCGATGCAGAGCATGCTTTAGACCCCGTCTATGCAAAGAATATAGGCGTTGATATCGATAATCTTTATATATCACAGCCCGATTGCGGAGAGCAGGCTTTAGAGATAGCCGAGACGATGGTAAGATCCGGCGCGATAGATATCGTAGTCGTGGATTCGGTTGCCGCTCTTGTTCCCAAAGCGGAGATCGACGGAGATATGGGAGATGCGCATGTAGGACTTCAGGCGCGCCTTATGTCGCAGGCTTTAAGAAAGCTTACCGCAGTCATAAGCAAGTCAAACTGTACCGTGATCTTTATCAATCAGCTTCGTGAAAAGGTCGGTATCATGTTCGGTAATCCCGAGACGACTACAGGTGGTAATGCCCTTAAATTCTATTCATCGGTTCGTCTTGATGTACGTCGTAAAGAGCAGATATTATCCAATGGCTCCGTTATAGGTAACCGCACAAAGGTAAAAGTAGTCAAGAATAAGATAGCTCCTCCCTTTAAGGTAGCCGAGTTTGATATCATGTTCGGAAAAGGCATATCTACCGTAGGCGATATCTTAGATCTTGCAGCCGAATGCAATATTGTAAATAAATCCGGCGCATGGTATGCGTATGAAGGCGAGAAATTAGGCCAGGGCCGCGAGAATTCAAAGCTTTATTTAGAGGAGCATGAGGATATCCTTAAGGAGATCGAGGGAAAAGTAAGGAAATATTACGAGCTCGACAAGGATTCTAAGGAAAATGATGCTTCCAAGGAAAGCGAAGAGTAGTCTGCGGGAGGTTCTACGTGACAGTTTCGGACATCGTGCGTGCGCATGAAAAGGCAAAGCAGAGCAGGGTCTTTATCGACGGAGAATACGCATTTACCTTATATAACAGCGAGATCCGCCGCTTAGGTCTTAAAAAGGACAAAGAAATAAGTAAAAACGAATATGACACGATAATGAACTCCGTGCTCATAAAGCGTGCAAGGCTTCGCGCACTCTATCTTTTGCAGAAGCAGGATTATACGGAATATAAGCTTAAAAGGAAGCTTTATAATTCCGGGTATCCCGAAAGCGTTATCGAGGATGCTTTAAAATATGTCAGGGAATACGGCTATGTGGATGATGAGAAATATGCCCGTTCCTTTGTCAATGCCCATGCGGAGACTCTTAATAAAACAAAGCTGATCCTTAAGATGAAAAGCAGGGGTATATCCGATGAAATTATAAGCAATGTATACGAGGAGTACTGTGAGAATTACGGTGTTCCCGGAGAGAGGGAGATGATCTTAAGCTTCCTTGATAAAAAGCATTTTGATATCACCTCCTGCGACAGGAAAGAAAAGGATAAGATGATAAAAAGCCTGCTGTACAGGGGCTTTAAGATGAATGACATTATTGCCTGTTTTAACTTGACATAACATTTATTTCGGTCTAAAATAGAACTGTTGTTGTATAAATGCAACCCTATTGCTATTTGCACAATGAAAATTAAATAAGGAGGTGCTCCTGTACAATGGCATCGAGTATAAGTATCATTATTGCCGTTGTAGCAGCGCTTGTCATCGCCGTACCCGTTACGCTTATGATAGCCAATGCATATCATAAGAATGTCAGTGAAAAGAAGGTCGGTAATGCGGAGCAGAAAGCCAGAGAGATCATTGATGAGGCTTTAAAGACCGCAGAAGAGAAAAAGCGTGAAGGGCTTCTTGAAGTAAAGGAAGAGTCTATCCGTACCAAAGCAGAACTTGACAAAGAGATCAAGGAAAGGCGTGCGGAAGCTCAGCGCTTTGAAAGACGTGTTCAGCAGAAAGAAGAAAATGTTGATAAGAAAGCTGATGCGATCGAGAAGAAGGAAGCAAACTTAGCTGCAAGGGAAGAAAAGCTGTCAAAGCAGAAGGCCGAGATAGAAAAGCTTAATGAGCAAAGAGTACAGGAACTGGAACGAATCTCCGGACTTACCTCCGAACAGGCAAAAGAATATTTACTGAGAATTGTTGAAGACGAAGTAAAGCATGAATCTGCTGTCATGATAAAAGAAATGGAGAGCAGAGCTAAGGAAGAGGCTGATAAAAAGGCCAAAGAATATGTGGTAGGCGCTATTCAGAGATGTGCCGCAGATCATGTATCGGAGACGACCGTATCGGTAGTCAATCTTCCCAGTGATGAGATGAAAGGTCGCATCATCGGTCGTGAAGGCCGTAATATCAGGATGCTTGAGACGATGACGGGTATCGACCTTATCATTGATGATACACCGGAAGCTG
>DMCJ01000043.1 GCA_003446735.1 Lachnospiraceae bacterium
CTAATATGATATGATAATTTCTTAAGACAAATTCATATAGGCCCTGGTTGTATTTAACTTCGGCCCTGTTTGAAACATCACCTTTAGCCATCCTTACTTTCGTGCGGACTCCGAAGAACTCGTCGGAATTAAGGAATCCTGCAAGGACGTTGTCTCTGTCGGCGCTGTTGGCGATCGCATCTAACCAGTATTTAAGCTCCCATTCCTCGGGAGATCTTCCGAACATTCCCTTATAAAGGCTGTCCACATATGTTACGTCATCTAAGTTGCGGGCTTTGAATTCATCACTGTCCACAAAACGTCTTACTACATCCGCAAGGCTTAATTCCTTTCCGGTAAGCTTGTTTACCCAATAGGTTACTTCGCTTTTGCGTCCTTTTCTTAAAAGGAGTCCTTTGTAAAGATTACCTACGAATACTTCATATCTGTTGGGCTCGGGCTCCTCATAATCATCGATGTATTTCTCCGGTGAAGGATCCTTCTTTTCATTGGGGATCACGTTGTTTCCGCCATTGTTTCCGCCGTTATTGGTATTCGGATCGTCATTAGTATAATTGTCGTTTTCCCATGTGGCGGTATAGGTGCGGTTCCCTGTGCTTCCCTTAGCGACGGTCACGGATGTGCTTGCACTGTTTAGATCCGTGCCGGTCCAGCCTAAGAACGTCCAGCCTTCTTTGGTGGGATTATTAAGGGTAAAGGAATCGGTCTCCACGGTGTATGTATCGGGATTTGCGGCGCCGTTTTCAAATGAAGCACCTTCCAATCCGTCGTATGTGATCGTATAGTTTACAGGAGCAAAGCTTCCCGTGATCATATGCCAGTACTTGTCAGCGTTAAATGCATATCTGTCATTCGTATCTTTCGAAATGTTGGTAGCTTCTGAGCTTCCGGTAACTTTGTATTTGACCGACGAAGCTTCATAGCCGTTATCCGGAACGGGAGTTACCGTTACGATCTCGTTTATATTTCCGGATGTCTTATCTGTGGTAAAAGTTCCGTGAGATAATCCGGGATCGATGGATATCCGGAATTTACTGCCGTTATAAGGAATAAGAGTCTTACCGGCTAATCCATTCAGCAATTCCTCGATAATGGATGATCCATCTACACGCTGTCCGTTTTCAAGTATCATGAATTCTTTGCTAAAAGTCACATTGTTGACAAAACCATTGGAGCCGTCGCCGAAATAGCTTGAAGCTTTTATAAAATCGCCGGCTGATGAGTAGTCCAGAGTCAGCATGTTTGAAGCGGCGATAGCGTAATTGTTTCCGGCGGCCGTGGTGGTGATCTGACCGCTGTTAATGTTTATGTTCCTGGCGTAGATCGCATTCTTATTTGAAGTGACGGTCAGCCCGGTAGCATTAATGGTGATGTCTTTGCTTGAGGAAGTGCCGGCGCCTACGGAGTCGGTGTAGATGGCATAACTCCGGGAGTCGACCGTTACGGTGGAATTATTCATGGTTATCCCTTCGTTTCCGGCCATTCCGTTACCCTCAGCTGTTATATTGACTGTGCTGCTTTGGATATTAAGAGTTCCTTTTTTTGCTCTGATACCGTCTGCTTTTGAATTGACCGTAAGGACCGTACCGTTTTTTATATCGATGTTTCCGGGGGTGGTGGCGCTCTGATCTATTATACCTCCGTTAATGTCCGTGCCGCTTTCAACGGTTGTTATATTAACATTACCTCCGTTTAAAAGGAGACTTCTGGGATTTACCGCAGAATTCGGACCACCGAAAAGTATGCCGTTTTTTTTCGCGTTAATATTTATCGTTCCCTGATTGGATGCATTGGATCCGGTCTGAACAAATATTCCAAAACTTTCCGGTGCAAAGATTCCGGTAATATCTCCGTTGATCGTAAGAATTGAGCCTGTCATTAAGATAAGGTGGGGATTATTGTGGGTAAAGGCGATAGAATGATCAAGGGTTATGTTTCCGCTTACGTAATAAAACTCATTGTCCAGAACGGTGGAATTTGTCGGAAGAAGAAGCGCATCGGCAATCGCGGGGTGCCGTCTTTTGATATATACTGGATTTCGATCTCTTCATGTAAAGAGTCGCCGTTGCTTTTTGATACAGTGTTATCGGATACGGCCGTGCCTGAAACGGGAGGCGTGGCAGTGCCGGCAGTCGTTTGGGCGGGGGTGGCATTTACGGGAACAGCCGCGATCAGTAATGAGAGAGATAACGAGGCTGCAAGAACTGATGAGATCAGGTTTTTTCTGTTCGTTATTATATCCTTTGCGTTTTATATAAGACCGCTGTTTGGGATCGGAATATTTGTGTCGGTGGTCTTTACCTATTAATATACATACACGATAATTTTACCATATCCTGTGTCTTCTTTCTATGGATCGAGACGATAAAAAGAAGAAAATATAGCGGTATTATGTAAACTTGTAAAGCTTGCGGTGGCATGTTATTATGAAAATTGCAGGAACAGCAAAAAGTGCTGTCCCGGTTTGTAACTTGTGGTATGAGGGAGACAGTGATGACAGATAATCCGGAAAAGAAGAGACTTTGGCTCTTTTTGGCGGTCACCTATGGGATGACTGCTGTTATGAGCATTTTTATGTTCATAGGATTAAAGAAAAAGATCGATCTTACGGTTTTTGTAGATGCTCAGGTGATGTATCCGGCCTGCGGTGTCATCCTGGGAAAGCTTTTATATAAAGAAGATGAAAAAAAGCTTCCGATGGCGGGCTATATGTGCGTTCTTATAGCTACAGCGCTTCAAGTCCTTATTGCTGTTCTTTCGGTATTTATAGAAGTTTCACCCATAGACGGAGGAGCGGCCGGAGATCTGGATTTCTGGTCTGCGATAGGTGTCGTTCCGATCATTGCAGGAAGTTTTGTACTTTATATATTATTCTGGACCTGCGGAAAAGAAAAGGCGGAAAATGCCGGCCTTATCAGAAAAAAGGTAAAACTTTCTTTGACCCTTATCATATTTTTCGTAGTGCTTATGGTCGTAAGAGAATTTGCGATCTGCTGCTTATCCGATCTGGCCGGGGGTACGGGAGAATATGTAGCCGAATTGATCGATGTATTTAAGAAACCTCTTAATTATCTTGCATTCTTTGCGCTTCCTTTTGGTTATGCATTTTCCGTGATATCGTACTTTGGAGAAGAATACGGCTTCAGATATTATCTTCAGCCGATAATGCAGAAAAAGTTCGGCTTAAGAGGCGGTATTATACTACTCTCGCTTGCCTGGGCTTTCTGGCATTTAAATATCGATTTTATGTATTATTCCGTAGAAGACGGCCCGGGAATGTTTTTATATCAGGTCATTACCTGCCTCGCACTCGGAGTGTTCATGGGATATTCTTATATGAAAACGGAGAATATATGGGTTCCG
>DMCJ01000021.1 GCA_003446735.1 Lachnospiraceae bacterium
AGTCCGAGCACGTTCTGATATGCTATCGATGAAGCAAGTTTTTGCACGATGCGGATACCAATGTTTCTCGTGACATCCTCCTGGTCCGTCATCTTCCATCTCTGGTTTATATCAAAAGGCTTGCAGTCATCCTTAAGTGAAATGATAAGATTCGTCTGTTTACATGATATGCATATACCGATCTGATGTTTTTTCTTATCTTTAAATCCGTGCTGCACGATATTTCCGGCCATCTCCTCGATAAAGAGGCTCGCAAAAAGCGATCTTCTTTTGTCAACGCCGTTTCTCCGGCAGAATTCCTGCAATGAAGCCGAAACACCGATGACACTGTCCATGTCATTTATCAGTACATCCATACGGTTTTCAATAGGCACACCGAACTTGGGAGGCACCGCCATGAGCTCATCAACATTTTGGGGCAATCCTTTTTTATACATACATGCATATATGAACACAACTACGGGAGCAATGAGTCCGTTAAGCACATTTGCAACATAAACGCCGCTTACGCCCATCTTTCCTATAAGAAGTGTCGTAAATAAAACTACACCGACCACTCCATCGAGCACGGCAAGGATATGTACGAGCAGATTTCTGTTTGAAGTCTGGTAATAGCAGGAAAAATGAGTACAGATTATCGACAGCGGCAGGCAGAGGGGCAATATCTGAAATCCTCTTACCGTCATCATGTATACGGGATCTGAGGGGTCTCTGAAATAAAGGCGCGTAAACGGCTCTGCTAGCAGCATGACCACAAAAGCCATTGCAAAAACAAGCGGCATGAACCGATAGAGCGCGACCTTCATTACATCTGTAAGGCTCTTCCTGTCTTCCTCTCCGACACATACGCTTATCATCATACGAGACACGAGTATCATTCCGGCGGGGATCTGCCAGAAGAATGATAAAATGGTATTTGACGCCGTAAATGCCGATATTCCCACGTCGCCCACATATGTTATTATAAGTGAATTTACTATAAATCCTCTTAATGCGTTATATGCATTGCCTGCAGCTCCGGGTATACCGATCCTGAAAATGCCCTTCGCATCACTCCACTTTATACCTTTAATGCTGTATCTTATGGCAGCATCACTTTTTACAAAGGGCGGGATCTGGATAAAGAAAAATACCCATAATCCGATCGCGGGCGCAAGCGCAAGTCCTAGGATCTCAAGTCCCATTACCGCAACGAATATATAGTTTAAGATAAAGTTGACTCCGATATAAACGATGCTTGCTACCGTTGTCCTTTTAAGTCTGTTATCGAGGGATAAAAATGAAGATAACTGATTTCCCAGAATAAGCGGGATGATGCCGATCGCCTGGCCGAAAACATAGCGGCACAGCATCCTTGTAACCTCGGGATCATCTCCGAAATCTATGATCGTTCCCAGCGTTCCGTAAATAAGATGTCCGATCGTAACAACTATCGCAAAGATACCCGCCATCGTGATATCAAGTGAGAATATGTTTTTGGTTCCTTCTCTGTCGCCTCTTCCTATACATTCTCCGCAAAGTATCGTTGCTCCGCAGACAAACATGCCGTTAAGTGCGATCAGGAAAAGATTGACCGGCGAATAAAGTCCTACTGCCGCCATCGCCTTAACGCCCACATAGTTCCCGGCAAACAGGCTTGAAATGATACCGTTAAAGACACCTACCGCAGAAAGCAGTATCTGTGCAGGCAGCAGCCTGAACATTATCTTTTCGGTAAGCTTTGCTCCCTTCATTATCGATCATCCTCCTTGATGTCGGCATTTTTTACCGCTATCAGTTTCCCGGTAAGATGCGATGACGGTCTGTCCGAATATACCGTAAAGCCCTGCCCGGCGATAAGATCTGCGATCTCATCCTCTCTTTCATCATGTGTTTCCATTATGATCAGGCGTATATGGGAAAGCACATCATGCTTTAAAAGATTCGGGATTATAGTATATTCCGCGCCTTCGCAGTCCATCTTTATCACATATTCAGCATTTGGATCAGACTCTATTATCTTTTTAAGCTCTGTCCCGGCTTCTTTAAGCTCTGCCTCTTCGGCATGATCATCCACGATCTTTGCCGGGTTAGATCCGCCCTCCGTCCTCATGATCCCCGGATTGCCTTCCAAGTACGTATAACATCCTCTTCGATCCACATCGCTTAATCCATAATTATATACGTTTATCTTATCTTTTATGACAGGATCATTTAAAGCGATATTTGCGACTGCTCTGTCAAAGCTTGGCTTAAAAGGTTCAAAGGAATATATTTTCTTTACATAATCTTTTGATGCAAAAAATATCGAAGCCAAGCCTATGTTTAAGCCTATGTCAAAAAGGATGCAGTCCTTATTCGTGATAAAATGGTATGTGTTTTTCAGATATATTTCTTCGAAAATGAAAAAGTCGCTGTATTCCTTTAATGTAAATCGGACCGTTTTGCCATCCATATTTATTATGGCCGAAACTGTTGCATCCTCATTTATCGTAAGAGAGTAATCTGATTCCTTCAAGCACCGCTTGGGCGTCCATATGATAAGCCGCTTATGGTCTATCCCGAGCGCTAACAGCTCCTTTATGATGCTTTTGATCCTGCTGAGCGATACGATCAGTATCCGCTCCTGCCCATTTACGTCAATATCACGAAAAGAGTATACCGGACAGTCCTTTATTCCGATGATACCCCCTTCTTTATCACTGCTGCTCTTTGCCACAGCCGTTATGCTATATTCTTTCGTTATCTCGTTATAGTGTGTGAAGAATCTTTCGCTTAATCCTCCAAGTATTACTTTTTCCATCATTATGCAATCCTTATCAGTTTTGTGACAGGGGTGTGACAGGGGGACGTTTCTACTGTCACATTTTCAGTGACACCGTGCCACAGTGACACCGTGCCAGGTACCTTGTCACATTTTCCATTTTACCATGTTTTCAGAAAATTTGACAGAGCCTGTCAAACCTGGCCTGTTCCTTTTCTTTGACCGGTTTTGAAAGGTCATTAAAACAATGATGGATAACATCAGCATCTTTTAACACTTCATCCATCGGGCCATCTTCGACCAGTTTGTCATCATGATGATAAATGGCGGAGCATATCATGTCTGTCTCGGCTTCATCGGTCAGTTTTAATCCATCAAGTATCTCTCTGGCAAGATCGGCACCTTTATGAGCATGATCGTCGTAGGAGCCGGACTTGTATGCATACAGATCATGAAGCATACCGGCGATCGAAGCGATCTCGGGATCAAGGCCGCGCTTCTTTGCAAGAATCGTGGCCGCGAGCGAGACGCCGTAAAGATGCGAGATCGCGCTGATCCGCTTATCTTCGTCTTCCATTTTATTTAATTCCGCATTAACATATTTACGTATTTCCTTTAACCTGCTCACTGTTTCCGCTCTCCTTTGTTGTAAACATTTCATTTCGATCGGATCCTCATCTGTATACCTTTTCTTTTTTCGCAGATCGTATGATTCACTTTATTCTCCCTGTCATGCCCAGTCGTATTATATTATGTCAACCTGACACCCTGCCATAGCTTTAAGTGCCGTTTCGTGACTTTCCGGCGTAACTCCGGCGCAAAGATCCTTATAAACAGCCACATTTGTCTCAAGCGCACAGGCCTTTATCATCATTGCATTACTTATCACGCAGATATCAGTGCATACACCGGCAAGCTCCACGTCGGTATAAAGCCTTTTACTTACAAGCTCTCCGAGCTCCGTGCTACCGAAGGTTGGCTTATTGATGTAAGTGACATCGCTTCGCATATCAAGGGAAGCCTGAATTTCGGGAACGATATTCCAGCCGTCTGTCCCTTTTATACAGTGAGGCACGGGAAGCCTTCTTCCTTCCTGCGTATTTAAATAGTTTTCCGTGTGGGTATCGCGTGTGACAATGATATCCCCGTCAAAATCCTTAATAAGATCTGCTATCTTCGTAACGATCTTCTGCCCCTCAGTATTTGCGAGGGCTCCGGTAATAAAATCATTCTGCATATCGATAACAACGAGCGCTTTTTTCATGATCATGTCTCCTTCTTTGTTTTTCTCACATCTTTCATTGTACAATCGCAGGTTTCTTGTTTCAAGTAAAATGTGACAGGGGACGCTTCCCCTGTCACATCCTACATCACATTTTTTTCCTCCAGGAATTTTCGAATATGGTCATTAAACTCATTCGCACGAGATATTTGTTTTTCAGCTTCTTCTTTTGATGCTATATAAAAATCAAGATAATCCGCCTTCTCTCGATTTTCAGACGCCAAACGTATTATTTTTGAAAGATCCTTAGGAAATATACCATTTTTTACATATTCCTGATTGAAATGTGCTATTACGCCGCTATGTTTACTGCTGTCAAATCTATCAAGTGCATTAACTGCTTTTATCGCGTAAAATATCGAATAATATGCTCTGTTTAAGGCATTCTTATACCGTCCGTTTTCAAACATCAGCTTCGCATCTTCCAATGCTTCTAAACTGTTTTCATATCTGTATTTTGATAATTCCTCTACGCTGCTTTCCATAGCACAACCCCTTCTTTCGCGATATTTCTGTAAAAAGGAGAGTCGCTTCCCCACTTTTTATACTGATCAAGTTCAATTGAGATAACAGAAAGAATAACACCCTGATCTAATTCATAATCAACAACTATGTCTGTCATTGCATCATGCGTAATATCATTGTCAGGTTCCTTTATTATCAATGCTATGTCTACGTCTGACTCGGGTTCCTCTTCACCTCTTGCATACGATCCATATAACAATATGCTGTCCAGTTTTGAGCCATATAAATCCGCAATCTTTATACACATTTCGCGTATCGCACTAATTAATATCGGATTTCTTTTCCTTATTGCCAGGAACTTCCTGTAGCTTATATAATCACCGGACTTGATCCTCTTATCTTCGGGATAAGATGCATTCTTAGGTATCACCCACTGATTTCCTATCTTCATTCCCTCAAGCTTTCCGTTTATCAGATTCCTTCGGATATTTCCTGGATCCTTGTTAAAAACTTTTGCATATTCCGAAACAGAATAGTATTCGATCATCCAGATCACCACCTTTATGTTTGACATTAACACGTTATCGTGTAAATGTCAAATGTAAAGAAAAATGTGACAGGGAACGTGTCCCCTGTCACACTGTCACAAAAATCATTTAATCTCTTCAAAAACAGCCGCTTCAAGTGGCGCAAGCTCCCCTTTGGGACTATCCTCACCGGTACCAAATATCCTCTTCGCATTTTCAACACATGACGCATCATAAGTCGCAGGCTCTATAGATAAGTTAACAAGCACGACCGCTCTTGCATCCTTATTTTCCCTGACATAAGCAAAGATCTGCAAATCTTCATGGAAGATTTCCTCATAGCCTCCATCCACGAGTTCCCTGTGCTTACGGCGAAGCTTTGAAAGCGCGATATAGTAATTTAAAACCGAGTCGGGATCTGCCATCTGCGTCTTAACGTTCACTGTTTTATAATCATCATGAACCGGCAGCCAGGGCTTTGTCTCACCGTTTCCTCCGGTAAATCCGGCATTTAAAGAGTCATCCCACTGCATGGGAGTGCGGGCAGAGTCCCTTGCAAAATGATGTACCCCGGCCATAGCCTCCTCCCCGGAATATCCTTCACCAAGGGCAAAT
>DMCJ01000210.1 GCA_003446735.1 Lachnospiraceae bacterium
TACAGTCTATCTCTCTGTCAAAGGAAGGTCTGTCCTTAGGTGCGTCCTCTTTGGGGCCTGCATATTCTATGACTTTTCCGTCTGTCCAGAGTTCGCCGTCTTCAATGACCTTTACAGGCTCTTCCATTGTAAGAATCTTTGCATTATAAAATCTTATCTTGCTCATCTGGTCTGTCTTCCTTTCTTGATTAAAGAATTGATTTAGCTGTTAAATACACTGTATCATAAATATAAATGTGACAGGAGAAGGCTCCCCTGTCACAGGATTTTAGTTATTACAGCATGGATTCAAGTGCGGTAGCTGCCTCAGTAATGGCATCCGGAATTCCGGAAGGATTCTTGCCGCCGGCCTGAGCCATATTGGGACGTCCGCCGCCGCCTCCGCCGACTTTACCGGCTATGGCCTTAATGAGGTTACCTGCGTGCGCGCCTTTCTTAACGGCTTCATCAGTCGCCATGGCGATCATGTTGACTTTTCCGTCATTATCGGAAAGGATGACAACAACGCCTTCCCCTATCTTAGCCTTAAGCTGATCGCCGAGATCGCGAAGTCCGTTCATATCAACTCCGGGAACGCTCGTTGCGATAAGCTTAACGCCCTTTATTTCCTTAACATCATTGGTAACATCACCTAAGGCTTCCTTAGCGGCTTTACTCTTAAGTGATTCATTCTCGCTCTTTAATTCCTTTATCTCCGCGTTCATCTTATTAAGACGATCGAGAAGTGTTGCGGGAGTAGCCTTTACAAGCTTTGCAGCTTCATTTAATTCTTCTTCGAGCTTGGCATAATATTCATTTACGTTAGATCCGGTAATGGCCTCGATCCTTCTTGTTCCGGCCGATACACCGCTTTCGGATAAGATCTTGAAGCTTCCGATCTCACCTGTAGAAGATACGTGAGTACCGCCGCAGAGCTCTTTGGAGAAATCTCCCATCGATACCACGCGGACCTTATCACCGTACTTCTCACCAAATAATGCAGTAGCACCGCTGGCTTTAGCCTCATCAATACTCATTACGGTAGTGGTAACCGCAATATTCTCGGCGATCTTTTCATTAACGATCTTCTCGACCTTTTTTATCTCATCAGCTGTCATTGCTTCGCCGTAGGTAAAGTCAAATCTGGTCCTTTCGGGATCCTGATAGGAACCTGCCTGATGAGCATCCTTGCCGATGACTTCGCGAAGAGCACTCTGAAGTAAGTGCGTAGCAGAATGGTTACGGCAGGTCTTAGCCCTGTTTTCCTTATCTACCATAAGGCTTGCCTCATCATTAACGGATATGCTTCCCCCTGTCACTTTACCGATGTGACCGATGCGGTTTCCGGGAAGCTTAACGGTCTCGCTTACCGTAAATGATCCGCCCGATGTCTTTATAACACCGATATCGCCCTTCTGACCACCCATGGTCGCATAGAAAGGAGTATGTGCGGTTATGATCGTTCCTTCATTTCCGTTTTCGATCTTATCCTTAAGTCCTTCTGAAGTAACGATAGCTGCGATCTTTTCGGAAAGCGTCACAGTATCATATCCTACGAACTCGCTAACAATATCATCGGAAAGCTCATCAAGAGCGCCTTCGTTTAAATCAAGCTTTGCTGAGAAGTTCTGATTGCTCCTTGCAAGCTCTTTCTGCTTATCCATAGCCTTTTTAAAGCCATCCTCATCTACCTTAAGGCCGGCTTCTTCAGCCATCTCAACAGTAAGTTCGTAAGGAAAACCGAATGTATCGTAAAGATAGAACGCATCCTCACCGTCAACTTCGCTCTTTCCCTCTTTTTTAACGGCATCTAAGATCTTCTTTATCTCTTTCATACCGTTTTCAAGAGTAGCCTCGAATCTCTCTATCTCTTTCCTTAACTCATCAAGGATAAATGACTTATTCTCTGTAAGAAGAGGATATGAATCGGAATATACGTCATCAATATAAATACTTGCTACTTCAAGCATATCCTCTATTGAAAGATTAAGAGCACGTCCATGTCTTACCGCACGTCTTAAAAGTCTTCTCAGTACATATCCGGGACCACCGTTTGACGGAAGAAGCTTTGCCTCATCACCGATAAGCATCACACCTGTACGAAGATGATCTGCGATGATCCTCATGGACTTTGTAGTCTTCTCATCAGTATCGTACTTAATACCCGACTTATCTTCGATCTTTTTGATCACGCCTGAAAACAAGTCTGTCTTATAAACATCATCAACACCGTTAAGGAAAGCAAGGTTACGCTCAAGTCCCCAACCTGTATCTACGTTCTTCTTTGCAAGAGGAAGGAGCGATCCGTCCTTCTGCTTGTCATACTGCATAAATACGTCGTTTCCAACTTCGGTATACTTACCGCATGAGCATCCGGGCTTGCAGTTCGGTCCGCAGGGCGGTTTATCGGAAACAAAGAACATCTCGGAGTCGGGACCACAGGGACCGTACTCAAGTCCCCACCAGTTATCTTCAGCGGGAAGGAAGAATACGTTCTCTTTTTTAAAGCCTGACTCTATTCTGTATTTAGCTCCTTCTTCATCCCTGGGAGCATTCTCGTCGCCTTCAAATACTGTTGCGGCAAGATGGTCTGCATCAAATCCGAAAACCTCAGTAAGAAGTTCGAATGACCATTTACATCTTTCTTTCTTAAAGTAATCACCGAGAGACCATGAACCCATCATCTCAAAGAATGTGAGGTGGCTCTTATCGCCTACGCCATCTATATCATTTGTACGAACACATCCCTGAACATTACAAAGCCTGGTTCCCAAGGGATGCTTCTTACCAAGAAGGTAGGGCATGATAGGCTGCATTCCGGCAACGTTAAACATGGCGCCCGTTGAACCGTCGGATACGAGTGAAACCGCTCCGACATCCACATGTCCGCGCTCCTTATAAAATTCTATCCAGGTCTTTCTTAATTCCTTAGATGTAAACTGTTTCATGATAACTCCTATATCATTAAAATGTAAATTTATCTTCGAAGTAGGCCTTAAGGTGTGACAATGGTGCCTGGCATGCTGTCACATCAAAATGTAAATTTATCTTCGAAGTAGGCCTTGAGGTCTGCGATCGCGACCCTCTCCTGCTCCATGGAATCACGCTCACGAACGGTCACGCAGTTATCGTTCTCGGAATCAAAATCATAAGTAACACAGAAAGGTGTACCGATCTCATCCTGACGACGATATCTCTTACCGATGTTGCCGCGGTCATCAAATTCACAGTTGTATTTCTTTGAAAGCTCCGCATATATCTTTTCAGCGCCTTCATTAAGTTTCTTTGAAAGAGGGAGCACACCGATCTTAACGGGTGCGAGCGCGGGATGGAAACGAAGGACGGTACGAACGTCGTTTCTTTCTGCATCAAGCACTTCCTCATCATATGCTTCGCAAAGGAATGCAAGAACAACACGGTCTGCGCCAAGTGAAGGCTCAACAACATAAGGGATATATTTCTCGTTAAGCTCATCATCGAAATAATCCATGGGCTCGCCGGATGTCTCCTGATGTCTTGTAAGGTCATAATCGGTCCTGGATGCGATACCCCAGAGCTCACCCCAGTCCGTAAAGGGGAATGCATACTCAATATCAGTAGTATGATCTGAGTAGAATGAAAGCTCCTCGGGATCGTGGTCACGAAGACGAAGGTTTTCTTTCTTTATGCCAAGGGAAAGAAGCCATTCATAGCAGGTCTTTCTCCAATATTCAAACCACTCGCCCTGTGTACCGGGCTTACAGAAGAACTCAAGCTCCATCTGCTC